>DUCF01000001.1 GCA_012959965.1 Candidatus Thioglobus sp.
CTTTCCACCGGTTACTGCTTTGTGAACAATGGCATCCAGGTCTGGCTCTACAATATGAATCTCACCACGATTGATGATATCAACCGTTTCTTGGTTCACATCCACACCAATAACATTTTTACCGTACGCTGCAAACATGGCAGCGGTTGGTAAGCCGATATACCCTAGACCTATAACTGAGACTGTTTCAAGTGACATAACTAACTCTTCGTTTAAATTTAGCGCAACACATCTAAAATGCGTTGACAGGCTTTACCATCCCCATACGGATTGTGTGCAAAGCTCATTGCTTGGTAAGACTCTTCATTATCCAATAATTCTGATAACGATGATGTAATTGCCTTAACGTCTGTACCGACTAATTTTACTGTTCCTGCACTCACGGCCTCTGGTCGCTCCGTTGTGTCTCGCATAACAAGCACTGGCTTGCCTAACGATGGAGCTTCTTCTTGAATCCCACCCGAATCAGTCAACATGATAAAGGCGCGGTTCATCAGATAAATAAACGGTAAATATTGCTGCGGTTCAATTAAGAAAATATTCTCAATATTATTTAAAATACGATTAACCGGCTCACGTACATTGGGGTTCAGGTGCATTGGGTAAACAATTTGAACATTCGAGTGTTTTTTAGCCGTTAACGCCAATGCTTCACAAATCCGCTCAAAACCACCACCAAAACTTTCGCGGCGATGCCCTGTAACTAATATCAGTTTTTTGGATTCATCCAAAAATTGAAATTGCTCAGCTAATGATGATTGCAAAGACTCATCTTGCTCAATTTTACCTTTCATCATTAACAAGGCATCAATAACTGTATTCCCTGTCACAGTGATAGTATTTTCAGGGTAGCCTTCTGCTAGTAAATTTTGTTTTGATAACTCTGTTGGCGCAAAATGAAATTGCGTTAATGCCCCTGTCATTTTACGGTTAGCCTCTTCAGGCCAAGGTGAATAGATATTGCCCGTACGGAGCCCTGCCTCAACGTGCCCCACTGAAATTTGTTCGTAATACGCCGCCAAACTTGCCGCAAAGGTCGTCGCGGTATCACCGTGCACTAACACAACATCCGGCTTAAATTCTTGCAATACAGGCTTTAAACCCAACAACACACCACTGGTCACATCATTCAATGACTGCCCAGCTTTCATAAGGTCCAAATCGTAATCCGGCACAATATCGAACAACTCAAGCACTTGATCAAGCATTTCACGGTGTTGAGCCGTCACACAGACTTTAGCGTTAAATTTATCTTTATTATCTTGGAACGCTTTAACAAGCGGCGCCATTTTGATAGCCTCTGGTCGAGTACCGAAGACAAGTAGTATTTTTTTCATGCGTAATGAAATTCCTTTTCTGCAATGCGCGCATTATATGCGAAATAGACAGTCCGCGGGGAGGGGGTATCGTCAAATATTACTTTTAGTCCGACAACACAACAAACGAATCATTCAACAAGTTTTGTTTGTTATACCTATGCTCACCATACTCTTGGTCTGCGTACTTTTTTAAATCCATACCTGCCTCAAGCACAATGGCATGGGCTGCGCCT
>DUCF01000002.1 GCA_012959965.1 Candidatus Thioglobus sp.
TATCTGCCATGTCGGTTATTAATTTTGGGTCCAATGCTTTAGCGATTTTCTGAAGTTTTTCGGGTGGCAGCGTTACCTCTCCTGTTCTATCTATTTGAGTTTTTAAGGCGTTATAGTATAGGTTCACAGCGGCTTTTGCTTTTGGCAGTGCGTTATGTAACCAATGTCCAGAGCCGCCTGTTAGCTTTTTGTATTCAGTTGAGCGGCTTATGAGTGTTTGTAGTGCTTGTGACAACACGTATCGTGTTAATGGATGATATGACGCTTGTTTTTGAGCGAATTGGCCTTCTTGGGTTAATGCTTGAAGAATGTCCTTTCCCTGTGTGGACAATTTGTGGTCTGTGTCCCCCTTTACCTCTTGTTCAACGAGATTGACCATTTCTTTATATGCATCTGCAATGTGGTAGGTTACATCGTAGGTTATGGCGCTTGTGCCACCAGCACCATGTTTGAAGACTTTGTCGAAGATAACAGCGTGACGCTGTACGTGAAAATTTTTATTTGCAACTTCGATTGATGATTTGTTTGCTGCTTTATATATCGCCAGGCCGGCTGCGTATAGGGGAGCGGCTGTTTGTTCGGCAATTTTGGCTTGGTTTGTGGTTGAGGCATTAGTTCCAGCCATCTGCGTTTCATTGAAACTTAACTTCTCTTTGGTGGACTTACCGGTGGTGGCGTCAACCTGATTGGTATTGAGGCCTCCTGCTGCAACATCGGCAATGCCTGACACGCTCGCCTTTGGATCGTTCTGTATTGCGCCATTCAATGCATTGGATGCTCCGCAAATTATCTGTCCAACCGCGGTTAAGCCACCGGCTGAAACTACATTTCCGGCCATAACTGCCAATGCGGTTGCACACTGTGCTACTGCTTTAACAGTCTTTGATGACGTGTGGGATCGCTTTACAACGAGTGCATCTGTAATGATTTGGTCAACGCATGTTGCGAGTTCAAGGCGCACGATAGCGAACATGTTCATTGCGATTAACTTATTAGCCATAATTGCATTGTACATTAGGTAATCAATGAGGCTGCTTTGTGTTTGTTGTGTTCGTTCAAGATGACTGATACGTATTTCGTGATCCCAAGCATCCCTTTCGGTTGCGCTGATTCTTTCGTTTATTTCACCGCCCATAAGGTGCCTCTTGTATGATAAATGTTGTGTGTGTTTTTATGTGGTTTGTCGTTAAATATTGTGCTCTTTTTGATTTAGTAAAAATAACGCGTGTATTCTATTGATAGCTACTTTAATATTTTATCGATTATTTCTATTTACTTTAGGCGTTATTATTTTTTTGTCTACCACCTTAATTTAGGTAATTTTAATCAAAAAAGCTATTAATTGATCAAGGATGTTAATAGAGTCCTTGTGAAGTGGTTCGTTCCATTAGGACATTGAACTTTCTGTGTAATGAGTTATTTTATTTTTTAAACATAAAGGACACAGAAAATGAGCAGAATAAGACGAAATCACTCTCCCGAATTCAAATCAAAAGTTGCCTTGGTCGCATTAATAGCTCCGTAGT
>DUCF01000003.1:0-47294 GCA_012959965.1 Candidatus Thioglobus sp.
GCGGGTGGGGTCGTCAACACCCGCTTGGTCAAAACCATTTTGTCGTAAAATGCAAGCATCACATTCCCCACAGGCTTCGCCTTTATCATTTGCTTGATAACAAGTCGTGGTCATTGAGTAATCAACGCCAAGACGTAGGCCTTGCTGAATAATTTCGGCCTTAGTGAGATTGATGAGTGGTGTGTGAATTTGAATTTTATCGCCTTCAACGGATTGCTTGGTGGCCAAATTAGCCATCGTTTCATAAGCTTTTATGTATTCTGGCCTGCAATCAGGGTAGCCAGAGTAGTCAAGGGCATTTACTCCAATAAAAATGGATTGAGCGTCAAGCACCTCTGCCCAAGCAAGCGCAAAAGATAGAAAAATGGTGTTTCTTGCGGGAACGTATGTAATCGGGATTTCGTCACTTTGGGTAAATTTTGGCACTTCAAGGTTGGGATCAGTAAGCGCAGAGCCGCCGATATCGTCTAGACAAACCCTCATAACTCGGTGCTCTGTCGCGCCAAATTCGCTTGCTATTGCCCTTGCTGCGTTAAGTTCGGAGCGTTGTTTTTGGCCGTAATCAAAACTAAGTGCATAGCACTCAAGACCTTGTGATTGTGCAATTGCTAATACCGTTGTTGAGTCAAGTCCGCCTGAAAGAAGAATGACTGCCTTAGACATTGGCTAGATTGCCTTTTGTTTCCAGCCAAGATTTTCTATCCGACGCGCGTTTTTTAGACAACAGCATGTCCATGGTTTGGGTTACTTGTAATGGGTTATCAAGCGTCAACTGAATCAGTCGCCTGGTATCAGGCTGCATGGTTGTTTCTCGAAGTTGTTTCGGGTTCATTTCCCCAAGACCCTTGAAGCGCTGTATTTGGATTTTTACTCGCTTGTTTTCTTTTTCAATTTTAGCACTTATTGCATCTTTTTCATTGTCGTCAAGAGCGTAAAAAACCTGCTTGCCGGCGTCAACTCGGTACAGGGGCGGCATAGCAACATAGACATGGCCCGCACGAACCAACTTTGGAAAGTGCTTAACAAACAAAGCGCAAATTAAAGTGGCAATGTGCGCACCGTCAGAGTCGGCGTCAGCAAGAATGCAGATTTTTCCATAACGCAGGCCTGACAAATCAACAGAGTCTGGCTCAAGTCCAATAGCAACACTTATATCGTGTATTTCATTGGAGGCAAGCACCTCTGATGAGTCCACTTCCCAAGTGTTTAGGATCTTACCTCGCAGCGGTAAGATTGCTTGGTATTCTTTATCTCTTGCCTGTTTGGCAGAGCCACCAGCAGAGTCGCCTTCAACAAGAAAAACCTCTGTTTGGTTCAAGTCAGTGCTGGTGCAATCTGAAAGCTTGCCCGGCAGGGCAGGACCGCTGACGATTTTTTTACGAATCACCTTTTTGCCGCTCTTAAGTCTGGCCTGTGCGTTCATAATTGCCAATTCTGCAATCTTTTCAGCAATATTGGTGTGCTGGTTAAGCCAAAGGCTAAAGGCGTCTTTAGCAACTCCTGAGACAAAGGCGGCACACTCTCTTGATGAGAGTCTTTCTTTGGTTTGTCCAGAGAACTGAGGATCTAGGATTTTGATTGATAGAACGTAGGCTATTTTTTGCCAAACATCGTCCGGTGTTAATTTAACGTTTTTTGGGATTAAGCTTCTGAATTCACAAAATTCTTTTAGCGCATCAGTAAGACCAGAACGAAGGCCATTAACATGCGTACCTCCGCCAATGGTTGGGATAAGGTTGACATAGCTTTCGGCAATTGTGTTGCTTGTGTTTTCTGTCCAAGTTAGTGAGCAATGCATTTGCTCCTGCGCCGATTCAAAAGACACAATAAAAGGATCGGCTGGCAGGCAGTCTAATCCATCTAGGGAGACTTTAAGGTAATCCCTAAGGCCGTCTTTGTAAATCCACTTATCTGTGGTTTCATCAATTTGGTTTTCAAAATTAACCTCAAGCCCAGGACAAAGGATTGCCTTTGAGCGAAGATTGTGACGCAACTGACTTGCTGAAAATTTAACGGTATCAAAAAATTCGGCATCGGGCTTGAATTTAACGGTTGTGCCTGTGTTGCGCTTGCCAACATCACCTATTTCCTCTAAGTCAGATATTTTCTTGCCCGAACCAAAGGCCATGTAGTGTTGTTTGCCGTCTCTTTTAATCCAAATTTCAAGTAATTTTGAGAGGGCATTGACTACCGAAACGCCAACCCCGTGCAGGCCACCTGAAAACTGGTAAGAATCATTTGAAAACTTACCGCCAGCGTGTAGTTTAGTGAGAATAACCTCAACGCCGGGTACGCCTTCTTCTGGGTGGATATCGATTGGCATACCTCTGCCATTGTCTTCTACAGAGACAGATCCATCAGCAAAGAGGATGACATTGATTTGCGTTGCGTGTCCCGCAACAGCTTCGTCAACACTGTTGTCGATGACTTCTTGAGCAAGATGATTGGGGCGTTCGGTTTCTGTGTACATCCCCGGGCGCTTGCGAACTGGTTCAAGCCCGGTTAAAACCTCAATGGATGAGGCGTCGTAATTAGACATAGTTTGAGGTGATAATATTTGCAATAATAATACCAAAAAAAAGCCCCAAAAAATGGGGCTTTTTATCAGCTTGGTAAATGATTTACATCATTCCCGGCATACCGCCGCCCATGCCGCCCATATCAGGCATTGCAGAGCCAGATTGTGGTACGTCAGTAATCATGGCTTCAGTAGTAATCATAAGACCTGAAATGCTTGCAGCATGTTGTAGTGCTACACGCGTTACTTTAGTCGGATCTAAAATACCCATTTCAAGCATATCACCATAAACTTCAGTACCAGCATTGTAACCAAAGTTGCCTTTGCCTAGCTTGACCTCGTTAAGAACAACAGAAGCTTCGCCGCCACCGTTAGTAACGATTTGTCTAAGTGGGACCTCAAGTGCGCGCTTAGTAATTGTGATGCCGACGTTTTGATCTTCGTTGTCACCTGTAAGTGAGTCAAGAGATGAGATAGCACGTACAAGTGCAACACCACCGCCCGGAACAACACCTTCTTCAACAGCTGCACGAGTTGCATGAAGCGCATCGTCAACACGGTCTTTTTTCTCTTTCATTTCAACTTCTGTAGCAGCACCAACTTTAATTACTGCAACACCGCCAGAAAGTTTCGCAAGACGCTCTTGCAATTTCTCTCTGTCGTAGTCTGAAGTTGTTACTTCGATTTGAGTTTTGATTTGACCAATACGACCATCGATATTTTCTTTGTCGCCAACACCATCAATAATGATTGTGTTTTCTTTACCGATTTCAACACGTTTAGCTGTGCCTAGGTGCTCTTCAGTAACACCTTCTAGTGAAAGCCCAACTTCTTCAGAGATAACCGTGGCGCCAGTCAAAACAGCGATGTCTTGTAGGATTGCCTTACGACGATCGCCAAAACCTGGTGCTTTAACAGCAGCAACTTTAACGATACCACGCATGTTGTTAACAACTAAAGTTGCTAATGCTTCGCCGTCGATATCTTCAGCAACAATAAGTAATGATTTGCCTGTTTTTTGAACCGCTTCAAGCGCTGGCAATAAATCACGAATGGTTTGAATTTTAGAATCGTGTAGCAAAATTAGAGGCGCCTCTAAATCTGCAGTCATAGACTCCTGATTGTTGATAAAATATGGTGAAAGGTAGCCGCGATCAAACTGCATGCCTTCAACAACATCAAGTTCATTTTCAAGTGTTGTGCCTTCTTCAACGGTAATCACACCTTCGTTGCCTACTTTTTCCATTGCTTCAGCAATGATGGCACCTACAGATGTGTCTGAGTTGGCAGAAATAGTACCCACTTGGGCAATTGCTTCAGAGTCGTTACATGGCTGTGAAGAGGCCTGAAGGGCCGCAACAACAGTTGATGTTGCCTTATCAATACCGCGCTTTAGGTCCATAGGGTTCATTCCTGCTGCAACTGCTTTAACGCCTTCGGTGATTAGCGCTTGCGCCAATACTGTTGCCGTTGTTGTGCCGTCGCCTGCGATGTCACTAGTCTTAGAAGCAACTTCTTTAACCATTTGTGCACCCATGTTTTCGAATTTACCTTCAAGCTCAATTTCTTGGGCAACAGATACACCGTCTTTAGTGATGTGAGGTGCGCCAAATGACTTGTCGAGAACAACGTTTCTGCCCTTAGGGCCTAATGTTACTTTTACAGCGTTGGCTAGGGTGTTAACACCATCCAACATTAAATCTCTGGCTTCTGAGCCGAACTTTACGTCTTTTGCTGACATTCTATATCTCCTTAATCTTCGATAACTGCAACGATTTCATCTTCGCTCATGACGAGAAGTTTTTCGTCACCAACAGTGATTTCCGCACCTGAATACTGACCAAACATAACTGTTTCGCCAACTTTTACATCCAAAGGAATGACTTTGCCATCGGCGCTAATTCTGCCGTTGCCAACTGCAACAACTTCGCCTCTTGATGGCTTTTCAGTTGATGAATCAGGGATGATTAGACCACTTGCTGTGGTTTTCTTTTCTTCTACTCTACGCACGATGACACGATCGTGTAGTGGACGGATTTCCATACTTTCTCCTAGTATTGAACGAAAAATGATCTTGGAAGTTTTAGGCTTCTAGACTTTCTTTAAGCTTTTTAATCGCTTTGTTTTCAAGTTGGCGCACTCTTTCAGCAGAAACGCCATACTTGTCTGCTAAAGTATGTAGGGTCGCTTTTTGTTCTTTCAAGTACCTAGATTGTAAAATATCTATACTTCTTTCATCTAAGGCTGAAAGTGCTTGATAAAGCTTGTGTTGTTGGTCTTTCTCAGAGCGATCGCTAAGCAATAATTGCTCTGGCGTTTGCCCTGGGTCAGCAAGGTATTGCTCGGGCGTGTAAGAATCTTCATCGTCGTTAAGCTCAAAGGGAACGTCGTTAAGCTGTAAACGAGATTCCATTTCAATTACATCTTTTGCTCTAACACCAAGATCGGTTGCAATTTGCTCGGCCTGGTCGTTAGTTAGTGCTTGAAAAATATGAGATTTAGCCTGCTTAAGTTTGAAAAATAGTTTGCGCTGCGCTTTAGTGGTGGCAACTTTAACAATTTTCCAGTTTTTGAAAATATATTCATGAATTTCAGCGCGAATCCAATAAACAGCAAAAGAGGAAAGTCTGACTTTCTTGTATGGGTTGAAACGCTTGACGGCCTTCATTAAGCCAATCGTACCTTCTTGAATTAAATCTGCATGCTCTAGGCCATAGCCTTTGTAGCTGTGCGCAATGAAAGCAACGAAGCGCATGTGCGCCAAGACAAGCTTTCTTGCTGCAGAAAGGTCGCCATTGTCAAACAGCTCAACAGCCAGCTCATGTTCTTGCTCGGGCGAGAGGATTGGCGGGTATTTTTGTACCTGTATGCCAGTACCTTTATTGCCGATTGATAATGCAAATTCACTCATAATTTCTATTACTAAGTAGGATCTAAGCGATAATTAGAGATAACATTATACCTAAATCTATTGTTATATCAATTGTTTAAGTAAATTGTTGTACTTGTAGGATTGCTCTTTTAAAGTGAGCCTGGCAGAGAAAATAATGTGCTTTAAGTCTTCAAGAGCAGTGTCAAAATCATCATTAAAGACCACAAAGTCAAATTCATAAAAATGAGACATTTCACTTTCAGCGTCAGCCATCCTTTTATTGATGATCTCTTGAGAGTCTTGGCCACGACCTTGAAGGCGAGATAATAGCGCCTCTTTTGTGGGTGGTAGGATAAAAATTGACAGTGCTGCAACATTTTGTTTTACTTGTTGTGCGCCTTGCCAGTCGATTTCTAAAATGACGTCTTTGTTTTGTTCAAGCTCTTTGCTAATGGATTTTTTGGCGCTGCCATAGTAATTGCCAAACACTTCAGCGTGTTCAACAAAGGCGCCTTCCGAGCACATGTCATTAAACTTCTCTTTTGAGACAAAATGATAATTCTCGCCATCAACTTCACCGGGTCGCGGCGTGCGAGTAGTGTGAGAGATTGAGGCGCATAAGTCAGACATGCTTTCGAGAAGTGCCTTTACTAGTGAGGTTTTTCCGCAGCCAGAGGGCGCAGAAATAATAAATATATTAGCCATTTTTTAACCGTTCTCTGGCGTGTAGCCCTTAATGTTGTCTAAGTCGTCTGCCGCAAAGAAATACTTTTCCATTTGCTCTTTAAGGTAGCTTTGTGCATTGGGGTCAATCAAACTTAAGCTGTTTTCATTGATCAACAAAGTCTGGTGATTAAGCCACATTTGCCAGGCTTCTTTGGAGACGTTTTCGAGGATTCTTTTCCCCAGTTCGCCTGGGTAGGGAGCTCTCGCCAGTGATTCCAGCTCTTTATTTAGTTTAATACAGTGTAGTGTGCTCATAGTTGCTTGATTCTTAGTCCGAAAATATACAAACCTGCAAAATAAATTCCAGCAGAAATGAAGATAGTTTTACTTAGCATGATAACTCTTTGTATGGCATCCGCTTGCAGGTATAAATCTGTTGTAGGGGATGCGTAGTAAATATAGCCCAACATTATAATGCTTGATAAACCCACTTTAATGAGCATTTTATAAAAATCCGGACTGAGTCGAAAGATTGACTGCTTGGTTAAAAAGTAATACAAAAGGCCGGCATTTAAAACAGCAGATAGCGATGTTGCCGCTGCTAAGCCATCATGCCCATAGTAATACGCCAAAACAAGGTTTAGGATTATATTACTCAGCATGGCGGCAACACCTGCTTTAACTGGTGTCTTAGTATCTCCTCTAGAAAGGAATACTGGTGCCAAGATTTTGACTGCAATAAAGGCAACCAAGCCGGAGCCGTAGGCTTGAAGACTCAGAGCCGACTGAAGAGCGTCGTTCGCATTAAAGGCATCGTAGCGAAACAGAGTGATAATGAGGCCATCAGAGAGCATAACAAGGCCAATCGATGCTGGCAGGCCAAGAATCAGACCGTAAACCAACGCTTTGTCAATGGTTTTTTCAAAGCTCTCTGTGTCATTTTTTGCATAAAAATTGCTCAACCTTGCCAAAGCAACGGTTGCCAGAGCAATACCAATTAAGGCTAAGGGTAATTCTAGTAAGCGGTCCGAATAATACAACCAAGAAACACTACCAGCTATCAATGTTGAGGCAATCATAGTGTCAATTAAAAGGTTTATTTGAGACACCGAAACGCCAAATAAAGCAGGCAACATGCGTTTTTTAAGAGTTTGTATTGCTGGGTGTGAGCCAAACCTGAGTTTTGGCATGCGGTGGATTTTTCGCAAAAAAGGAATTTGGAAAGCAAGCTGGGCAACGCCGCCAATCAGTACCCCCCAAGCGAGCGCCATAATAGGTGTCTCTAAATATTTTGATAGAAAAATCGCACTAAGAATCAAAGAGACATTCAGCAGTACAGGGGTAAAGGCAGGCACACTGAAATTATCATAAGTGTTAAGGATGGCGCCGGATAGTGCTGTCAGGGAAATCAGCAAAAGGTAAGGAAAGGTAATTCTTAGCATGTCTGAGGCCAAGAAGTATTGACTTTGATCGGCCTTAAAATAAAAGCCCCAGGCAAAAATAAACATCACTAATGGTGCCAATAACATCACCACAATTGTGATCAACACTAAAACACTAAGCAATTTGGTTGCAATGTGATTAATAGCCTTTTGCAGTTCATCGTCGCTTTGGTTTGCTTTACTGTCCGCCAAAATGGGAATGAAGGCTTGTGAAAAAGCGCCTTCGGCAAAAAGACGGCGAAAGAAATTTGGAATGCGAAAAGCAACTAAAAAGGCATCTGAAAGACCGCTTGCGCCAAAGTGTTTGGCAATAATAAAATCTCTAACCAGGCCTAAAATACGCGATAACAAAGTCATCGCAGTAACAACACCGCTTGACTTTATAAAGGATTTTTCCATGATGGGTTGTTTATTCGTCGGCTGGTCCGCGCATGATACCCACTCGTGAGTTGCGAATGCATTCCACAAATTGCATCACTTCGCGACTGTCTGTTTCCGACTCTTCCAGCTCGGTTAAAGCGTTATCAAGAAGCCTTCCCTGGGATTCGCGATAGACTATTTTAAAGGCGCGCTTAATGGAGGCAATTGAGCTTGAGCTGAAGCCACGTCTTTTCATGCCAACGGCATTAATTCCGCGAATTTTTGGATGTACGCCTGCAGCAACCATGTAGTCAGGAATGTCTTTATTGACTTGCGAACCCATGCCAACATAAGTGTGTCGACCAATCATACAAAATTGTTTAACCAGTACAAAGCCCCCTAAGATTGACCAATCAGCAATACGGACATGTCCTGCAAGGGAGGCATTGTTCGACATAATGATGTGGTTACCTAGTTGGCAGTCGTGGGCGATGTGAACGTACGACATCAACATGTTGTTGGAACCAACTCTTGTTAGTGAATTTTCTTTTTCTGTGCCACGATTGATGGTGCAGAACTCTCGAATAAGATTGTCATCACCAATAATTAGATTACTTTCTTGGCCTTCTTGATAAGTGATATCTTGAGGGTCTCCGCCAATAGAGGCAAAAGAATAAATGTGATTATTTTTACCTATTTTTGTAGGTCCAGCAATAACCGCATGAGAGTCAATAATGGTGCCCGCCCCAATTTCAACATTGGCACCGATAATGGCATAAGCAGAAATCGTTGCATCTGGATGAATCTTTGCGCTAGGGTCTACGATTGCTGACGGGTCAACTGACATGTTATTCGGCTGCTTTTTGAGTGCACATAAGAATGGCGGAAGTGACCAGTTTGCCTTCTACCGTGGCTTTACAATCAAACTTCCAAATACCGCGCTTAACCATCATAACCTCAACCCTGAGTAAAATTTGGTCTCCAGGCTCAACGGTGCGCTTAAAACGAACCTTGTCAATGCCGACCAACATATAAATTTGCCCATCAATTGGTTTGCCAACTTCTGATTTAAAAGCTAGAATTCCTGTCGCTTGAGCTAACGCTTCAACGATTAAAACTCCCGGCATAATAGGCTGTGAAGGAAAATGGCCAGTAAATTGAGGCTCATTAAATGACACGTTTTTGATTGCAGTTAAGTGTTTTCCAACTTCAAAATCGAGAACTCGATCTATCATTAAAAAAGGGTAGCGGTGAGGCAAAAAGTTCATTACCTCGTTAATGTTCATTTCCATAATTATTTTTTAATGTCTCTCAATTTAATGTTCAAAACTTTGGCAATTTTATCAAGTTTTATCAGCCACATTCCAACCTTTTTCCAGCCTTTGTGCGTCATTAACGGGAAGAATCCTGTGTACATTCCGGCTTTTGTGATGTTTTTATCCACAGTGCTTGTTGCATTGACAATGACATCGTCTGCTATTGTGATATGACCAACAATGCCCACCATGCCGCCAATCATACAACGCTTACCTAGGGTTGTACTGCCTGCGATGCCTGTTTTGGCCGCTATAGCCGTATTTTCACCAATAATAACATTATGGGCAATGTGAATAAGATTGTCGAGTCTGACGCCATTGTGGATCTCTGTGTCGTCAATTGTGCCTCTATCAATCGTTGTGTTTGCGCCAATAGTGACATTATTACCTATGACGACTTTCCCTATATGTGCAATTGTTTGCCAGATTTTATCGTTATCTCTTGCGTTGCCAAAACCTTCTGAGCCGATGACGACGCCAGAGGAGATAACACAGGAATGACCCAGTTGACAATCTTTGTGAATGACAATATTTGCAAAAAGGTGTGAGTTGGCGCCTATTTGAACGTTGTCTTCAATGACACAATTTGGTCCAATAATTGTATTTTCGCCAACACAAACATTTTTTCCAATAAAGCACCCGGGTGAAATTTTAGCGTTATTGAGTTTTGCTGAAGGTTCGATGACCGCAAGAGAGTTGTCGCTACACACCGAACTGTATTGTTTAAAGTGGTGTGTTAGTTTTGCAAACGCTAAATATGGATTTGACACCACCAAAGCATTGGTGGGGCAAAGTGCTGACAGCTCAGCACTAAGTATAACTGCTGAGGCTTTGGATTGACTGAGGGAGTTTTGATATTTGTTAGTGGCTATGTAAGTAATTTGCCCGACTTTGGCGGAGTCAAGTGCATTAACACCTTTAATAGTCACTTCACCATTACCAATTAATTTGGCTCCAATCAATTCAGCAATGTGTGACAGTTTTAAGTTCATTTCAACAGTTCTTGTATTTGATCAATGATTAATTGAGTGATGTCTATTTCATCACTAACGAATGCAGCATTCTGATAAAAAATTATATCGAACTCTTGATCAATCCCGTATTTTTTTATTATTTTATTTATAAAAATTTCAATACGTTTAATGGCTGCCGCTCTTTCAGTGCTCAGTTGTTCATTCCAAGCGATGGTTTCTTGTTGAAAGTAGAGCTCAAGTTTTTTTAAGTTACTAAGTTTTTTGCTGTACTCGTCCGCTTGAGACTCTTTATTGGTTTTTGCTAGATTGTTTTTTAGTAGATTGACGTGGTCAAAGAGTGCCAAAAGCTCGTCTTTTGTCTGTTGAAATCGACCGTTGATTGTGTCAATATCTTGCTGATATTGGGGTGTGTTTTCTACAACCTTCTCAATGTCGATATAGCCAATTTTTAAATCATGGGCAAAGACATTCGTCGCCAGTAGCGCTAATGCAAAAGCGGATAAAAATCGCATTGTGTTTTAGAAGCCTGTACCTAGCGATACAGCAAAGTCTTCAGTTACGTCGCCACTCTTCTTTAAGAGTGGTAGAGCGGTGTAAATACCAATGGCGCCGATTGGACTCATGTAGGCAAAAGCAACACCGGCTGACATGCGCAACTCGCCTAAATCAAGGGAGATATTCTCGTAAACATTACCGACATCCACAAAGACACTCATGCGCATGTTTTCACTGTCATCGATAAAGGTGATAGGGGAGATGATATTGGCACTTCCCAAGATCGAAAATTCACCACCTTTAGGATTTCCGTTTGGATAGACTGGGCCAAGTGTTTTGGGCTTAAAGCCACGCACTGAGCCACTACCACCACCAAAGTAGCGTTTGTAGAATGGCAGAGCTTCGCTGCCATAACCGGTTGCTATGCCAAGGTCGCCGGTGAGTTTTAGCGTCAGGCTGTTGTTCAACTGCTTATAACTTCTGTGGTTTGCGTCAATTTTGATGTATTGATAGTCACCCAAGGGCAGCCCTAGGTCGATATTAAGGGTGTTGCTTGCGCCTTCTGTAGGATACATGTAATGATTTAGTGTGTTTTCAGTCCAGTTGAGATTTAGTTTAATTTCATTTCGACTGTCATAAGCGCACTGTGCTAACTCATAGCCAGCACTAGCAAATGTTGAGCCACAAGCAATGCTGTTGTTTGAATATTGCAGCTTGGCATTAAGACGGGTGTTTTCCGTAAGCGGCACACCATAGCCAAAACTAAATCCTGTGGAGTTGATTTGATAGGAGTCTTGGGAAACTTGGTTGTCATCAATCGAACTCGCAAACAGGCCGTAATTAATGCTGTGTTTTTCATTGTTGAAGTATGGGTTTTCAAAGTAAAAGCTGAGCTTTTTATAGGTTTCTGAATATTGCAGCTCGGCGTTGAGTGTGTTACCAGAGCCAAGGAAGTTTTTCTCTCTGATACCGGCATTGAAAGACATACCGAAGTTTTGGCTATGCGATACACCTGCGCTGAGCGCACCGGTTTTGGTTTCTTGTACTACAAAGTTTAAATCAATTTTATCAGGCGTGTCCGCAAGCCTTGAAGTTTGCAAAGTGACATTAGAAAAGAATCCGAGTCTTCTAAGCTTGTTAAGAGAATCACTGATAGCACTGGCCGAATAAAGGCCGCCCTCAGAAAGTCCTATTTCGCGACGAATAACCTCATCCTGAGTTCTGGTGTTACCAGTGATGGTGATTCTGTTGATATAGGCTTTTTTGTTTAATGTGACGTTCACATTAAGGTGGATGCTGTTTGACGCTGAATCTTCTTCGGTGATTGGGTTAATGTCAACATGCGCATAGCCCTGATCAGCATACAGGTAGTTAATTTTTTGAATGCTATTAACCAATTGTTGTCTGTCAAAAATTGCACCCGAATTGAGTGAGAATAACGCAAGCAAATCATCGGCTGACTGATTGCCTAAATTACCACTAAAAGTAAGATTACCCAAGGTGTATTGAGCACCTTCAGTTACTTCTATTGCAATATTAATAGTCTCTTTATCATCAGATAAGCTGGTGTTAACACTGCTAACTGAAAAATCAAGGTAGCCATTGTTTGAGTACAGGTTGCGCAATTTTTCCAGGCCTTTGTTAAGTGCTTTATCTGTATAGCGATCTTTGTCAGTAAAGAAGTTAACAATAATATTGTCAGCAACACCAATATCAAATAAATCCAATAGTTCGTCTTCAGGATAGGCAATAGAGCCATTGATGTTCATTGAGCCAATTTTCGCTCTTTTGCCCTCTGTGATAACAAGTTCGATGCCAATTCTATTTTGAAGGTCTAAGTCAATATTTTGTTCAATTTCAACGTTGTAAAAACCTTCGGCGATATACATTGCTTTGAATGCGGATATCGTCTCAAAAAGGCTTCTCTTGTTATAGACCTTACCAGAGCTTAGGTCAAAAGCGCCCAATGTTGAATTAACTGTGTCGCTGTTTAGTACCTTGTCTGAGTAGTTAAGTACGTCAATATATTTAATGTGTGCATTTTCGACAAGGGCAACATAAACCGTATCGTTCTCGATGGAGACCATAACATCGCTAAAAAATCCAGTAGCGAACAGTGTTTTAATAATTTGGTCAGAAGTTTCGCCAGTGATCTCATCCCCAGCGTTTACAGGAAGATAGCTCAAGACAGTGCTGTTTGGAATAACATCAAGCCCCGAGAGCTCAATGTTTTTGATTGGGGTAGCGGCGACTTGAATCGAGAAAAGTAGGCCAATAATAATACTAATTTGAATAATTTTATTTTTCATAGTTGTTATTAACAATTGTCAAATTTTGGGCTCATTATATACTCGAATGAAGTTAATAAGTGATTTGAGCCGAAGATAATTTTAACAAAATGTAGTGCCAGATAGCGAATCTAGCACGTTTTTTGTCATAATTTTAAGAGCGAATGAGTGAATTAGCACCTACTTAGATGTCAGTCTTTGTGACACTTTTTGTAAGTATTCGCGCCAAAGCCGCTCTTGGTCGATCGCCAAATGATGTAAATATGGCCACGAATAGATACCGGTGTCGTGGCCATCGTCAAAATGCAGCACAACAGCGTAATTACCCATGGGGCGTACGTTTTGTATTAACACATTCTCTTTGTTGAGTTGTAGTACTGCATCTTCCGGTTTGTGGCCTTGGACTTCGGCTGAAGGTGAGAGAACCCGCAAAAATTCACTTGATAAGGGATAGTTAACCCTCTCAAAAGAAACCGTCAATGTATTTCTTTTCTTATTAAGGTTGATACTGGTTGGTGTAATCATATGAAAGGATAGTGATGCGTTTTATTAAGACATTATAGAAATATAGAGTGCGCATATTGTTAAAATACCGCCATGGTTTATTTTACGAAAATGCAAGGCCTTGGTAACGACTTTATTGTTATTGATAATACTCAAGGTAATGTCTGTCTCTCCTGCGAAGAAATTCGAGACTTAGCCGATCGACATTTCGGCATTGGCTTTGATCAACTACTGATGGTTGAGCCCGCTATAAGTGCCGGTGTAGACTTTCAGTATACGATTTTTAATGCCGATGGCTCCGAAGTTCATCAATGCGGTAATGGTGCCAGGTGTTTTGCTCGTTATGTCTATGAGAAAGATTTAGCGAAGAGCAAAAAAATTACGGTAGAGACGTGCTCGGGCGTGATGACTCTTGAAATTAATCGGGACAATACCGTTAAAGTGGATATGGGCGCACCTGTTTTTACTCCTTCTTCGGTGCCAATTTCTACTCAAGAACAAGCAAAAGAATATCGTGTTGAAGGGCTTTCTATGGGCGCCTTATCGATGGGAAATCCACACGCTGTTATTATCTCTGATGGTTTCAATGGTAGTGATATTGAGTCTATTGGGACTAAGATACAAAATGCTGATTTTTTCCCTGAAAGTGCCAATGTTGGCTTCATGAGTGTTATTAACAGAACTGAAATCAACCTGCGCGTGTATGAGCGCGGCGTTGGTGAAACTTTGGCTTGCGGCTCCGGTGCGGCTGCAGCCGTTGTGCACGGTCAGCAGATGGGGTTTTTAGATGATGCTGTAACGGTTCATTTGACGGGCGGCGATGCATTGGTTGAGCATCTCGCTGGCGGCAACGTTTATTTGTCCGGCCCTGCTGAGTTTGTTTTTGAAGGGGCCATCAAGCTTAGAAGCGATAATTTCTAACAAATTTCGATGCTACGCACAGAAGTCAGTTGATGGGTTTCCAGATTAAGTGCGCTGAGTTTTTCTCCCCAGACGCATCCATGATCTAAGGGATAGATACGATTAACACGGATATTGTGTAAAGTTGACCAGTGACCAAATAACACATCGGTGTTTTCTAGCGCTCTATTTTCGTGCATAAACCAAGCCTCGAAGCCGTTTGGCGGCTGATCCGCATTCATTTTATGCTCAAATTCTAATTCGCCATCAGCTTTGCAAAAACGCATTCTCATCATTGCGTTGATAGCGTATCGACAAGCCTCATTTTCATTTAGGCAGCCTGATTCTTTGGCGGGTTCGTTGCCGTACATCGCACCGAGGAATTGCTCGACACCACCACCTTGCAGTCGATTCTCAACCAATTTGCTCTGTTGGAGTGCTTTTTTCTTGCTCCACTGTGGCGGAATCCCAGCGTGCACTAGTAAGGCATTATTTTGTTCAATTAATAACGGCCTTGTGAGTAGATAGTCAAGCAGTGTATTCTTGTCGGGGGCATCAAGTATGTCATGAAAAGTGTCTTTTCGGTTTGGGTGGTGTGACGTCAGCGCGCAAACCAATAGATGAAAATCATGGTTTCCAAGAACCATTTGAGCGTTGTCTTCGAGTGACTTTATAAATTGCAGTGTTTCTAAGGACTTGTTTCCACGGTTGACAACATCGCCTAAAAAAAATAGTCGATCTCTGTCGATATTAAAGTTGATTTTTTTTAGCAGTAGCTGAAGGGTGTCAAAACAGCCCTGCACATCTCCAATAGCATAATCCATGTGGTAAGTGTTTAGTGAAGCGTGTAAGGCTTGCTGAGAACAAACTCTGGGATGATGGCCTCGAAACGCTGCCCATCGTCATTAATCATGCCGTAAGCGCCTTTCATTGAGCCAGTTTCGGTATTTATGATAGCGCCCGAACTGTACTCGAAACTTTCACCTGGTGAGAGGTGCGGTTGTAGGCCAATAACCCCTTCGCCAACAACTTCCTCTACAAGGCCAGATTCATCCTCTATTAGCCAGCGCCTTGTCCTTAATTGAGCGCCGCTATTGCCTTTGTTGGTAATTGTAATTGTATAGGCATAGGCATACTGACCATTAGGAATGTTTGATTGGTTTGGCAGATAGGTAACCTCTACATCAATGTCAATTTTGTTTTGCATAGTCTTTGGTTAGGTTAATAAATTCATCAACACTGAGCATTTCTGCGCGTTGTGATAGATCAATGTCTGTTTGTTCTTGAGTGAGAATTGATTTTAAACAATTCCTGAGAGTTTTTCTGCGTTGTGAAAACGCAGCTTTTACAACTTTTTGTAAAAGTGTTGATTCACTAAGTGCTGCATCCGTTCTGGGCTTGAAATAGATGATTGCAGATTCTATTTTTGGCTGTGGATCAAAAGATTCCTTAGGCACGCTAAACATCAGCTCAACGTCAAAAAAAGCTTGCAGCATAACACTTAAGCGTCCATAAGTTTTACTGCCATGCGGAGCGACAATTCGATCAACCACTTCTTTTTGAAGCATAAAGGTCATGTCGATAACGTTGCTTCGATGCTCTAATAGATGAAACAACAAGGGCGAGGAGATGTTATAAGGTAAGTTGCCAACAATTCTTGCCTTTTCTTCTAACTGGCCAAAGTCAAATATAAGTGCATCTGCCTCTATAACGGTGAGCTTCTTGTGGTTTTGTGATTCCAGTAACGCAATCAAATCTCGATCAATTTCAATAACTTTCATTGCGTTTAAGTTTTCAAGTAATGGTAGGGTCAGAGCGCCTTTACCAGGGCCAATCTCGATAAGATTGTCTTTTGCTCTGGGGGCGATGGTGGCGACAATTCTCTCTATGATTTGAGAATCAATTAAGAAGTTTTGCCCAAATCGTTTTCTAGCCTTGTGCTGCATAATCACTCAGTGTATTGAAGTAAGATAGGGCAGTATGAAAGCTGCCTAAACTAATATCACCTGTGCCGGCAAGGTCAAGAGCTGTGCCGTGATCAACCGAAGTGCGGAAAAATGGCAGGCCCAAGGTGATGTTGGCTGATTTTTTAAAACCCAGTGTTTTCAGTACCGGCAAACCCTGATCGTGATACATTGCCAAAACCACATCAACACCCGCTAGTGAGTCGGGGGTGAAGGCGGTGTCCGCTGGCACTGGACCCGATAAGTGACAACCCTTGGCATTCAATTTTTGAATAACCGGCGAGATGGTCGTTATTTCTTCATCGCCCAAATGACCGGCTTCACCTGCGTGTGGGTTTAAGCCACAAACAAGAATGTGAGGTTTTTTTATACCAAAATAGCGAAAATCATGATTGATTATTTCAATCACTTGCGTTAAGGAGTCTTGGGTGATACTACTCGAGACTTGACTTAAGGGGAGGTGGGTGGTTGCCAAGGCAACTTTCAGAGTGTCTGTGGCAAGCAGCATCACTGTTTTACTGACATTGCTTAGTTTGGCGAAAAATTCGGTATGGCCACTAAATTCGACACCGGCTTCATTGATAACACCCTTGTGAACCGGACCTGTTAGCAGGCCATCGGCCTCACCACTTAAGCAATGTTTGCCAGCTGCTGTTAGGGTTTCAAGTACGTATTCAGAATTATCAGCATTGAGTACACCCGGAACGGCATCTGCCTTTGCTGAAATAGGATACACACTTAACTCACCTTGTTTTGTTGTTGTCGATTCCGTCAATCGAATTGATAAGCCAAGTTTTTTTGCTCTTTTTTGTAAAACATTTGGATCGCAATAAGCGACTATGTTTTGAGCTCTTTCTTGTTGTGCGACCATAACCGCCAGGTCTGGTCCGATACCAGATGGCTCACCGGGTGTAAATGCGATTGACATGTTTTTAGTGTTGATTCTGAATAGGGTTATTATAAAGTTAAGTGTGGTGTATTCGCCGATTAGATTTCACTTGTTATGCTATTTAAAGAGCAGTTAGAACCATAAGAATCTCCCTAGTAAAAAGTAGCTGATATATAATCAATTTGGAGAAAATAACTATTAACTGTATTGCTATAATTTGTGCTAATTTCGTGCCTGCGACATACTGCTGTTATATTGCTTCTGAGTGTGTCCACACACTCAGTGATGGCGGCGCTTGGCAGTGAATCTGGAACTGATTTTACCAGCGATACTTACACTGTAACCAACGGTAGTTACTCTCATCTCGCGGTACTTGGCGGAACAGTTATTTCATCAGAAGTTGTTGAACTGAATGCCAATAGCTACTCTCAAGTTGCTGTTGTTAATGGCAATGAGGGTGACTTATTTGCCAAGGGTTCAATATTAATTGAGTTTGACCAAAGGGCTCTACAAAATCAAAGAGCGAGTGCCTACAATCAAATCATGCAAACGAGCGAAATGCTTCGTTACGCTCAAGCAAATGCAGATACGTTAAGTGCTGAACAGAGGGTAATTGTTAATAACGCCCAATACCAGTTAAATCAAACCCAGACGCAATTGCGTTTTATCGAATCTCAATTACAAAACTCAAACGTTCATGCACCTTTTAATGGCATGATTATCCGTAAATATGTTTCGCCAGGGCAGCAAACACAACCCCATCAGATGTTGCTAGAATTTTCTAATATAGCGCAACTGCAGCTTGAGGTTCGCGTGCCGATTAGGTTGTTATCACAAGTCAAAATTGGTGCTTTTTACAAGGTAAATATTGACACAGTCCGCCAAGCCGTTTCTGCAACCGTTGCGCAAATTAAACCCATCACACAAGATTACAGCCATAGTGCTATTGTTTTATTAAATCTTCCCGAAGGGGTGCCTGTATTGCCCGGGAGTTTTGCTGAGCTGGAGTTGCCTATATTAAATGATGGTAAACCAGTGCCGATGGTTCCAAGTACTGCCATTTCTTGGCATGCTAGCTTGCCAAGCGTTTATGTCGTCAATAACGCCAATCAAATCGGGCAACGTTTTATACGATTGGGCGACTCCCTTGACGAGAGAATGACTTTGGTACTTACCGGCTTAGGTGTTGGTGAGGTAATTCTGAGTAACCCCAAACAATACCTAGCCTTAAATTTGGCTATTTAAGTGGGCAGTGTTAATGAATGAAAATAGCCAGACCATTGATGAAGCCTCATTCAACAGCAGCGACGAAAGTTTGAATAAAAGCCTTCACTCGCCCGTTACCTTTGTTCTATTTATAGGCATTCTCATCATTGGTATTATGGGTTATTTGTCGATACCTTATGGCTTAGATAAGACCGAAACTCCCCCCATTGTTGATATTGATATTAGCTACCCTGGCGCTTCATCTAATATTTTATCTAGTTTGGCCGTAGCACCCCTGGAGCGCAGCCTTTCACACATTGATGGCGTCAAACAAATAAGCTCGATAAGCGACAAAAGTCACGCCATAGTCACACTTGAGCTTAGCGAGGTTAGAGGCGCCCAAGAGGTATTAAATGTCATACATAAGAATATTAGCAAAGCTCGGGAAGCGCTACCTGAGGGCGCAAAAATAACCGCCACTAGAGTGGGGGGCGCATCTGAACGACCCTTTGCAATTCTCACGCTTTTTTCCAATTCTCTAGACGACGCTCAACTTAGAATTATTGCCCTGCAAAGTTTGACAAGTTTTGAGACCCTTGAAGGGGTTTCCAGGGGGGTGGTTACCGGTGGCAGACAAAGTGCATTTCATATCAACATCTCACCACCACGACTGGCAAATTTTGACATCAGCCTAATGATGGTTCTCGAAGCCATTCGAAGTGCAAACGGCAGTAGTAATGTCGGCGATATTGAATACGATGGAAATCAAATAGATATATATGCGGGTGATTATTTTCGTGGCACTGAGGATATTGCTAATATTGTTGTAACAACAATAAATAGCACCCCAGTTACGGTGCGTGATGTGGCGACTGTTCGTTTTGGCGTCAAAGATACTTCACAAATGGTGAGTTATTATTCCAAAGAAATAGCACCGCTTGGCGCTCAAGCGGTGACAATTGCCCTGTATCAAGATTTGGGCACTCAGAGTGCTTCGCTCAATGAGCGGCTTAACGCTCAAATCACCTCTATGAGGGCTGAAAATCCTTCGAGTCAAGTTGGTGTTGTCTTGGCGAGAAACACACTGTCATTGGCTAACAACATGACGCAATTCTGGCTTACCAAATTAATTATCTTTGTCGGACTCATTGCTTTATCGATTTTTCTGACTTTGGGTTTTAAGCGACTTCTGGTTTTTTCCTTTTTGATACTAATACCATTGTCCACCTCCGTAGCTTTTGCAAATATAATTGGGCTTGAGCTCTCGAGAGTTAGTATCTTGGGGCTGATGATATCAATTGCCCTTTGCTCAGGATTAATCACCGCTCAGCTATTAAGAAGCGAATTAAAACCCGGCTCGCAGCGCTCCGTTGGCGGCCTAGTTCAGCTGGTCAAGGATTCTAGAAAATTGATTTCCATCTCTGCCATGGTCTTTATTTTGCTTATTTCCCCGTTGCTTCTTGTTGATTATCATTCGGTTGTCAATGGCTACTTTTTTCCGTTGCTGGTAATTAACATTATTTTTATTGTTTCCAGTGTTGTTGCCTCAATATATTTCTTGCCGTATTTTTCATTAAAGTTGATTGATCTTGATCGGTTGGGTGGCTTTTCACTTCAAAATAAGTTCACTGATTGGTTGTTGCGTTATTTTTATCCTGCCAAACTGTACGCTAGATTGCTACTGTTTACCTTGATTGGTGCGACTGTTTTTTCACTGATATTATTGGCAACTCAAAAAGCACCAATCAATATGATGTCGGCAGACGACTCAAGTGAATTCGGCTTAATTGTTAGCATGCCTGATGGTGGTGCTTTGCCGATAACTGCAACAGTGCTGAACGCAATGGCATTGAAATTACAACAAATACCTGAAGTTAAAAGCATAAATTTATACTCTGGAACAATCTCTCCAAGTGTTAATAACACCGAAGTTTGGCGAAATATTTTGCTTGAGTCTAGTGACAGAGGGGAGTTGCACTTATTTTTAACCGAGTCCTCCGCGCGCTCCAAAACAAGCGAAGAGATGGCCAGAATGGCTCTAGAATTGATTCAACCGATTGCTAATAATGCTGGCGCAACAGTGCTTGTTAACAATATGTTGATGGCGGCACCGCTTTCTCAAAGTTTGGTTGCCGAGATTTATAGTGAAGACGACATTCTCAGAAGGCAAGCGGCTAGAGGTCTGAAGCAGTTAATATCAAGAAATCCTCTGGTTGAGACTGTTCATCACTTTATTCGTGACGAGCAGCCTGTTATAAACTTTAAGGTGGACCGTGAAAAGGCGACTTACTTTGGCGTTAGCCAGGAGTCTATTAAACAAAGTCTTTTGCTGGCAATGTCGAGCGCTAAGGTGACGAGTGTGTACTTAAAAAACGCAATTGAGTCGACTGATATTATTATGAACATTCCGCTCAGCAAAAGATCTCAATTGGGCTATTTGTCGCAACTGCCAGTGCCTAGCAGTCATGGATCAATGGTTCCTTTGTCTGAGCTTGGTACTTTTGTTTATGCGAAAAATGATGATTTAATTTTCCATAAAAACTTAAAAAAAGTTGAGTACTTATCAACTCAAATCAAAGGTGCAGAGATAGCCTCTTCGGCGCTTAGCACAATTGAAAATAGCATTGATGACTTGCTTAATAATAACGCCATGCTCAATGAGGTGTTTCAAAATTCAAATGACAGTTTTAACGACATTAATCTGTCTTGGTCTGGGATATGGTCTGAGACAAAAGAGACACTGAAAAACTATGCGATTGCTTTTGCTGCCTCTATTATCGCCATCTTCATATTGCTGCTTTGGCGTTACGGCAGTTTCCGCATCACATGCGTTATTTTGGCGCCAATTGCTTTGTTATTAATTGGAATCGTACCGGCACACTGGCTGCTTGGTGTGAGCGTCAGCGCAAGCTCCTTATTGGCTTTTGTTGTTTTATCAGCGTTAGCCATTCACGGCTCTTTGTGTTCCCTGCATCACGCCAGTAAACATTACGCCTCTGGTATGGGATTATTTGATGCTGTTATTGCATCGAACAGGGCGCAATTACGACTCAACACGGTCAGCTTAATTTCGTTTTTGTCGATCGGTGCTTTGGTTTTGAGCGATCCAATTTTCGCTGGTATGGGTGTCAGTTTTTTGTTTGGTATTGTGGTGGTGGTTTTTGTTAATTTAATTGTGGTACCATTAGGCACGCTCAGTGCGGGCGAGTTGGCCTGGCAAAGTATTCGAATAGATAAGCCACAGATTGGCACAGAAGCAAGAGACTACATTGTTGAGGAAGCGAATAATCACGCATCGGATAATAATCGTCAAATGAACAAATCTCAAGGATCCACAAGTCAAAAGTCAAGCAAAATTGACACCCGTGTTTTTTTGAAGAAAGAAGACAAGAGTAGGCTATGATGCCAAGCAAGCGATCGCTAATAGTTGCCTTATTCTTTCTTGCTTTTAGCATCACAACTCAAGCCAATTGGTCCCAAGAAATAATTCAAACAGGCAATGTTCAGTTCTTGGATTTCAGCGTTCAGGACAACCCAGATCCATTTGCTATTAAGGTTGAAAAACCGGTGACACCAAGAGAGGTCGAGCAGGTGGTTGTATTCCCCAGCCCTAGTAATGGTATAGACCCTATTGCAGCTTGGGCGCAATCTTATGGGCAGCAGACAATGAGCCGTGGTTTTGCTAATTACTACCCAATTTTAATCTACTACCCAGTGCCGATATATTACCCAATCTATTATCGGGTCTACACGCCCTACTACTTTAACTAACCAGTTCTCCCTGAGCTTGCAAATCCGCATGATATGAGGACCTAACCATTGGACCACTCGCTACTTGAGAAAAGCCCATTTCTAGTGCCAACTCTTTGTATTCTGCGAATTGATCTGGATGGACATATTCCTCAACCGCAAGATGGTGCCTGCTGGGTTGTAAGTATTGGCCTAAAGTAAGCATATCAACTTGATGTTGACGCAAATCTCTGAGCACGTCCAGCACTTGTTTTTTGGTTTCGCCAACGCCTAACATTAAGCCCGATTTTGTTGTCACTTGGGGGTGTTGTACTTTGAAAGTTTTTAGTAGATCTAGTGAGTGTTGATAGTCAGCGCCCGGCCTAACCCGAGGGTAGAGAAAAGGTACGGTTTCCAGGTTGTGATTAAAGACATCGGGAGGACAGTCGGTGAATATATCGAGCGCCTTATCCATTCTTCCTCTGAAATCTGGAGTTAATATTTCAATTTTCACTGAAGGTGTTTGCGTTCTGATGGCGTCAATGCAATTTTTAAAGTGTGTGGCACCACCATCTCTTAAATCGTCACGGTCCACTGAAGTAATAACGACATACTTGAGCGCCATTTTGGCAATGGTGTCTGCAAGATGTTTAGGTTCATCGGTGTCAAGTGCTTTTGGCTTGCCATGGGCAACGTCACAAAAAGGGCATCGTCTTGTGCAAATCTGACCCATGATCATAAAGGTTGCTGTGCCGTGGGTGAAGCATTCGTTTAGATTGGGGCATTGCGCCTCTTCACAAACAGTAAACAATTCTTGCTTTCTAAGTGTTTGCTTGAGTTGGCTAACTTTTTGAGAGTTGCTGTGTTTGATTCTAATCCAGCTTGGCTTTCTAAGTGGCGTACGACTGGCATCCGGTTTGATTCTCAGTCTTTGAGTTTTTGACTCCCCCTTAAGGGCTTTGATTTCAACGTCTTGTAACATGATCAATTAAGTGCCTAGTAAGTTGTTTTTTAATGGTATTCAAAAAAATCGTATTATCCACCAAATCCTGCATTTGTGTCACTTTTAAATTGACATAACCGCAAGGATTAATGAGCTTGAATGGTTTAAGATCCATATCAATGTTGAGACTAAGGCCGTGGTAAGTTCTACCCTTTTTAATCTTAAGCCCAAGTGCGGCGATTTTGTCATCATCGACATAGACACCGGGCGCTCCCGGCTTTCTTTTGGCTTGAATTTTATAGTCGTGCAGAAGATCTATAATCGACTGCTCAATAATAGAAACAATTTTTTTAACCCCAATACCCAGCCTTTTGATGTCAATTAAGCAATAAATAACAAGCTGACCTGGGCCGTGATAAGTAATTTGGCCGCCACGATCGGAGTGCACAATAGGAATATCAGTTGCTGATAAAAGGTGTTCAGCTTTACCCGAAAGCCCTTGAGTTAGTACGGGGTTGTGCTCCACAATCCAGAGTTCGTCTGGCGTGCTCTCATCTCTATCCTCAGTAAAAGACACCATGGCGCGCCAACATGTTTCGTAGTCTTGAACTCCCTTGTCGCAAACTTTAATCACATGAATTACAAAAGATAGGCGACATCAGGGCACTTTTGCAACTCTTCATTAATGGTGTCTAATTGCGCTCGGCTTGTGGCAATGATTCTGACCGTTAAAGAAACATAAGAGCCTTTAGAGCTAACTTTTTCTGTTATCTGATTGTCGTGCAATTGGCCTGCGTGTGGCTCAATAATGTCACACACAATTCGTCTAAAGCCTGGCGTTTTTTTGCCAAAAACCTTAATCGGAAAATCGCAGGGAAAGTTAAATATTTCTTCGTTGGGATTGCTCATAGAATAAAGTCAACCAGTGAACAGTTTACCAAGTCTTTATTGATGGCGTTAATTTGCGCTCTACTGGTTGCCATAATGCGAATTGTTAGTGATGTCATTCTTCTTTTATGTTTTGATGTGATCTGGTGAGCGTCAAGTTTGCCAGCGTACTGTGCGACAATTTCACACACCTTAGGCTCAAATTCACGCCGATTTCTTCCTTCTATTTTGATCACATAATCACAGGGAAAATGCGAGATATTTTCTTTAACATGGCTCATATTCGGGCATTTTACCCCTTTGTTTTAAGTGCGCCATAATGATGTAAAATTGACAATAAAAATAACCAAGCAATCATGATTCAAGATTTACCACCCGAGGCTTTTAAGGCGTCTCTAAATAATGAAAATACCATTCTGATCGATGTCCGAGAAGATTGGGAATTTGAACTCTGCAATATAGAGAGCGCCCAACTGATGCCAATGAGTACCATTGCGCAGACTTGTGTCCAGTTGGATAAAGACGCACATTTAGCTGTCTATTGTCACCACGGCGTTCGCTCTCTCCGCGTCATTCATTTTCTGCAATCTCAGGGCTATGAAAATCTCATTAATTTGCAAGGTGGTATTGACGCATGGTCTAGTGAGATTGACAGTTCTGTTGCTAAATACTAACGAACAAAAATAGCTTTTTCTCTCTCGATTTTTGAATCGACTATAATTAATTTCACCCAAAAATAAAGGCAATATAGAATGAATCTTATTGAGCAAATGTTCAAGCTTCAGAACGAATTAAACAACCATACCAATGGCGAAATGTGGGTTGATGGACTCACCAAAGAAAACCGTCAAATATCATGGTATCGTTGTATTTATATGGAAGCGGCTGAAGCGATTGATTCCTTTAATTGGAAGCATTGGAAGAATATCAATGTTGAGCCTGATTGGGCCAATATTAAAGTGGAGTTAGTGGATATTTGGCATTTTATTATGTCCGAGGCTATTCGAGTCGACGACCAATCCTACGCCAATCAATACGAAGAAATTGATGCCATTGAAGATCTGGACTCAGAGGTATTGTTGCAAACCCTTGAGAGAATTCTTGCACTATCGGCACAAGCAAAAATTGAGAATAACGGCAATGTCATTCGCGAAACAATCGATTTGTTTTTTGTTGCATTGTCAGGTATTGGCATGGACACGAAGGAGCTTTACAAGCGCTACGTTGTCAAAAACCAACTGAACACGTTTAGACAACAAAACGGCTATAAAGACGGCAGTTATATTAAGATTTGGGGCTCGGTCGAAGACAACGTTGTCGCCTTTAATATTATGGGCGATAATCCTGGCATTTCGCCCAAGGACCTTTATCAGCAACTTGAATCGGCTTACGCAAGCCTCAATTAGCCGAAACGGTTAACTTTAAAGTGAATAACAACGCACAAGTTCGTTTGACCGAGTACAGTCATGGCGCTGGCTGTGGTTGCAAAATATCACCAAAGCTGCTTGATGAGATGCTTAGTGGTGCTCGAACAGATTTTATTGATGCCAATTTACTGGTCGGCAATGAGTCAAAAGACGATGCCGCCGTTTATGATTTGGGTAATGGCGAAGCGCTCATTAGTACGACTGACTTCTTTATGCCCATTGTTGATGACCCATTCACCTTTGGCAGAATTGCAGGCTGTAATGCCATCAGTGATGTTTATGCGATGGGCGGTGAGCCGCTTATGGCAATCGCCATTTTCGGCTGGCCGATAAATATACTGCCCGCGCACGTTGCTGCTGAGGTGATAGAAGGTGGACGTTCAATTTGTGCTGAGGCTGGCATAGCACTCGCTGGAGGTCACAGTATCGATTCACCGGAGCCGATTTTTGGTTTGTCGGTTTCTGGCAGGGTTAATCTTAAACACTTAAAAAAGAATTCGGACGCAAAAGCAGGGGATGCGATTTTCATTACCAAGCCGCTTGGTGTGGGGATTTTATCGACAGCACAAAAAATGAAGAAAGTCAGCGCTGACGATCATCACAATGCCATTGTTCATATGACGCAACTCAACAGTGTGGGCGGTGCGATTGCAAAAATTAAAGGTGTTAATGCGATTACCGATGTTACTGGTTTTGGCCTGGGAGGGCATTTAGTGGAAGTCTGTCTAGCGAGTCAAGTGAGTGCTAAATTGTCGTTTGCCGCCATTCCATTACTCGATAATATTGGGCATTATCTCGATTTGGGCTGTATTCCAGGAGGGAGTGAGCGCAATTTTCAAAGCTACGGACATCAATTGGACGAGCTTGAAAAAGTACAAAGAGCTATTATTTGCGACCCCCAAACCAGTGGTGGATTGCTTGTTACCGTCTCTCAAAGTGCCAAGAGTGAAGTACGAGAAGTACTTGAGGAGCAAAAATTATCATTCGCTGAAATTGGTGAAATTTGCCCGGCAGATCCCCAATTAAAAACCGTCAGTTTTCAATGACAGATTTACCCGTCATTGAGGATTATGAGGCTTTGTTTGTCAACAACACGCCACTACTTGACACTCGCGCGTCAATAGAATTTAATAAAGGCGCTTTTCCGTGTGCTAAGCATGTGCCGTTAATGACGGACGATGAGCGTGAGCAAGTCGGCACTTGTTATCAAAATGTCGGCAAAGAGGCTGCGCTTAAGCTTGGTCATCAATTGGTTAGTGGGCATGTTAAAGAGCAAAGACTTGATGCTTGGATGGCGTTTTTTCAAGACAATCCACAGGGTATTTTGTACTGTTTTCGCGGTGGCCTGCGCTCACAAATAACACAGCGCTGGATTTTTGAGCGTTCTGGTGTTGCTTACCCACGAGTTAAAGGCGGCTACAAAGCGATGCGTCGTTATTTGATTGACGAGCTGAAAGTTCTTGGTGAGAGGCTTAACTTTGTTGTTGTTGGGGGACAAACAGGCGCCGGTAAAACGCTGTTATTAAATCGTTTGAGCAGCAGTATTGATTTGGAGAGCTTGGCAAATCACCGAGGCTCTGCCTTTGGCAATGATGTCGACCCTCAGCCAACACAAATTAATTTTGAAAATGCTTTGGCTATCGAGCTTATAAAAAATAAACAGCAAGCGTTTATTGCACTCGAGGACGAGGGCGCTAATATTGGCACAATCCACATTCCAGACGCACTAAAACTTAAGACGCAACACGCCAAGTTGGTTGTTCTTAGGGCCTCTAATGAGGAGAGAATCGAGTTGAGTTTGAAAACCTATGTTGCCGATATGTGCGATAAATATTGCACACTGGATCCGCAACGAGGCTTTGAGAATTTTGCTAACTATTGGCGTGAGAGCCTTGGAAAGATTCGCAAACGTCTAGGTGGTGTTCGCTATCAAGAGCTTTCAATGATACTTCAAGAGGCGCTGTCCAAGTATCAAGATGCTAGTAGTGCGGTGCTTTTTTTACCCATTATTGAAACGCTGTTGTTTGATTACTACGACCCAATGTACGCCTACCAAATCAACAACAAAAAAGACCGAATTGTATTTGAGGGCAGGGCGGATGAAATCATTGATTTCCTAGAGAGCTCGAAATTTAGCCTCTAACGGTTATTTTGATGTCACTAGCCGGCCTTGCCTGGCAGGCCAGTATTTCGCCTGTTGAGAGTGGCACAAGGCATTCTTGATGCATAACATCACCCTCCAATAGCTGCAGAATACAGCTACCACAATGTCCTTGTCGACAATTGTAGTTTATTAAGATGTTGTTATTTTCAAGCTCGGTAAGGATGGATTCGTCACCAAACACATAAAGCGACTCGGTTTTGCCATTAATATTGTCAACATCAATTCGAAACATTTAAACAAGTGTAACCTTTAAAGCGTGAAGTCATCAAAGTCGTTATCGTTGGTACTCATGGTGTTGTCAATAGCGCTCACGAGATAGGAAGTAATTTCAGTCTCTTGCGGTGCTACTTGAACGTTGTCCGAATCCAGCCAGTGATTAATCCACGGTAGCGGGTTAGTGCTTTGTTTAAAAATTGGGTCTAAGTCAATAGCAGCCATACGGACATTGGTGATGTATTCCAAGTATTGTTTAAGAATTTCCGCATTAAGGCCAATCATTGAACCGTCTCTGAATAAATACTCGGCCCACTCTTTTTCTTGCTCTGCCGCCTCCTTAAACATCGCAATGACTTCTTCCTCGCACTCGCTGGCAATAGCTGCCATGTCGGGATCGTCTTTACCGGTACGCATTAGGTTAAGCATGTGCTGTGTGCCAGTTAAATGCAGTGCCTCATCGCGCGCAATCATCTTAATAATTTTGGCATTTCCTTCCATAACCTTGCGCTCGGCAAAGGCAAAAGAACAGGCAAAGCTGACATAAAAACGCACAGCTTCGAGAATATTAACCGACATAATGGTGAGGTAGAGTTGCCTCTTTAGAGCGCGTAAATCAACCGTGAGCGTCTCTCCGTTAATTGTGTGCTCACCCTCACCGTGCGCCAAGTAAGCCTGAGCATCCTCAATCAACTTATCATAATTGGCGGAGACGCTGTCAGCGCGTTTAATGATTTCATCGGTTTTCATAATGTCATCAAAAATCACGCCGGGTTCGTTGACAATGGCTCTAATAATGTGAGTGTAACTTCTGGAGTGAATGGTCTCGGAAAAAGACCAAGTTTCAATCCAATTCTCTAATTCTGGCAGAGAGACAATGGGCAAGAAAGCAATATTAGGTGATCTTCCCTGTACCGAGTCCAGCAAAATTTGGTATTGTAGGTTGGAGATGAAAATGTGCTTTTCATTCGGTAGCAATTTGGCGAAATCCATTTTGTCTTTTGAAACGTCGATTTCTTCAGGACGCCAGAAAAAAGACAGTTGCTTTTCTGTCAATTTTTCAAATATTTCAAACTTTTGTTTATCAAAACGCGCAACGTTAACACTGTCACCCAAAAACATCGGCTGGGTTAGGGTGTTGCTAATTTTATGGTTAAAAATACTAAATGACATAATGTTTTCCTAGAGTTTACAGACGCCATCGGCGCAGTCGTCGTCGCTCGGCTTGGCATTGTTTTGTGAGTCTGTCGCACCATCCCGAGTGGTGTGGTAATAAAGTGTTTTAATGCCGTATTTATAAGCCTTAAGCAGATCCATCAAGAACAACTTCATCGGCACTCTGTTGCCATCAAATTGCGAAGGATCGTAGTGGGTGTTGGTTGAAATGGATTGATCGATGAACTTTTGCATGATTGCACACAACTGCAGGTAGCCTTCGTTGTTTTTGATGTCCCAAAGCAATTCGTACTGAGATTTAAGATTTTCAAAGTCTGGCACAATTTGCTTGAGGATACCGTCCTTTGATTGCTTCACAGAAACATAACCTCTCGGTGGCTCAATGCCGTTGGTTGAGTTAGATATCTGCGAAGAGCTTTCACAAGGCATTAGTGCCGTTAAGGTGGAATTTCTCAAGCCAGTCTTAACAATTTCAGCTCTTAATGTTACCCAGTCAAGTTTTAATTCTGGCGAGCAAAATGTGTCGACATCCTTTTTGTAGCTATCGATTGGCATAATGCCTTTGGCGTATTGTGTTTCTGGGAACAGTGGGCAAACCCCTAATTCTTTAGCCAGTTTGTTGGATGCCTTTAATGAGTAGTATTGCAGTGCTTCAAAAGTATCGTGAATCAGTCTGTTGCCAGAGCCATCGGAGTACTTCACTCCATTTTTTGCTAAATAATAAGCTAGGTTAGTCACACCTATGCCGAGCGTGCGTCGGTTTTTACTGGCAATTTCTGCCGACTTAATTGGATAATCTTGGTAATCAAGAAGTGAGTCTAGTGATCTTACAATGATCTCAGTAATTTCCTCTAATTCATCGAGACTCTCGAGAGCGCCTAGGTTAACCGCAGATAGGGTGCAAAGTGCAATCTCACCTTCCTCGTCTTGAACCGAGAACAGCGGCTTAGTTGGCAGGGTGATTTCCATACACAGATTAGATTGTCTAACTGGTGCTACAGCAGGATCAAAGGCGCCATGAGTGTTGCAGTGATCAACATTTTGCAAATAAATACGCCCCGTATTAGCGCGCTCCTGCATAAATTTTGCAAATAATTCTCGTGCATTTACGCTACGTTTACGAATACTGTCGTCTTGCTCGTATTTTTCATAAAGAGTTTTAAACTCATCTTGATCGGCGAAAAAAGCATCGTATAGGCCGGGTGCGTCATGTGGTGAGAAAAGAGTAATGTCACCATCAGCCAAGAACCTTTGATACATTAAGCCATTAAATTGCACGCCATAGTCAAGATGTCTGATACGGTTTTCATCGGTACCGGTGTTGTTTTTTAGAACCAGCAGCTCTTCAACTTCCAAGTGCCAAAATGGGTAGAAAAGGGTTGCAGCGCCACCGCGAACACCACCTTGAGAGCAGGATTTAACCGCGGTATGGAAGTGTTTGAAAAAAGGAATGCAGCCAGTATGAGTTGCCTCGCCGCCACGAATAGGGCTACCTAGCGCGCGAATGCGGCCACCATTAATGCCTATGCCAGCTCTTTGAGAGACGTATTTAACAATCGCACCCGATGCTGCACTGATGGAGTCGAGATCATCATCGGTCTCAATTAACACACAAGATGAAAATTGCCTTGTGGGCGTGCGCACGCCAGCCATAATTGGTGTTGGAAGAGAGATTTTAAAAGTGCTTGTGGCATCATAAAAGCGCTTCACAATAGCCATTCTTTCGCTTTTGTCGTATTCTTGGAAAAGACACATGCCAACGAGAATGTAGAGAAACTGCGGGCTTTCGTAAACCTCGCCGGTGACACGATTTTGCACAAGGTATTTACCCTCGAGTTGCTTAACCGCAGCGTAGCTGAAGCTCATGTCGCGCCAGTGGTCAATATGCGCATCAAACTCTTCAATTTCATCTTTACTGTATTTAGCAAGAATGTCTTTGTCGTAAATGCCAAGCTCAGTGAATTTGGTTATTTGATCAAATAAGGAGGGCGGGGTGAATTGATGGAAAGCTTTTTTCCGTAAATGAAAAATAGCCAGACGAGCGGCCAAATATTGATAATCAGGTGTCTCGGTTGAGATTAAATCGGCAGCCGATTTAATGATGGTTTCATGAATGTCTTCGGTCTTGATGCCATCAAAAAAAGCCAGTTGTGCATTGATCTCAACTTGAGAGACAGAGACCCCTTCTAAATCTTGAGAAGCCCAGTGCACAACGCGGTGAATTTTCTCCATATCAATGGACTCTTGCTTGCCATTCCGCTTGGTGACTTTAATATCTTCGGTCAATGTACTCTCCTGATAAAACACTACATTTAGTGTTTGATTGAATTAATGCACACTAAATATAGTGTATTTCGACAATTTTAGCAAGTGGGTTTTAGCGCATAAATTGATCGAAACAGGCTAACCGGTTGATATGACAAGCATATACCAAGATAAATATTTATATATTATTTTCCCAACGCACATATAACAAATAATCAGTAGCAATTGCTTAGAATTAAGGCGAAATATCGTGGTGAGTGGTTGTACGAATAGAGCAAATCAGCCTGTTAATTTTCTCAGCGCTTTTTTCATTACCTGTACAAACTTTGAGTTTTGATTTGGTCTTGCAGTTGTATCGTCATTTGCCTTTAAATTTGACTCGTTTCCCCGCTCAACGTAGGGCGATGAATTGGCAATTAATTGCTGCGCAAAAGACTTTATGGCTTGCTTATTGTCCTGGGCAATTTGCTGGCCGAGATAATAAAGGCAATCTAAATAGTCTTTAGAGGTGTTGTCGAGGCTACTTTTATCGGCATCACTAAAAAATCCATCGAGCCTCAAGTAATTTGGCATGCTGTCATAAACAGCTTTTAGTTGATAATGGTTTGCATCTGCCACAGCATTGGCAAACAAATTACCCGCGGGCTCTCGCCACTCCAAAGCACCCCAATTTTGTGTACTTTCACAATCCAGATGGGTGCCTTGTTTGCCAGTGCCAAGGGAAAACATCATTGTGTCCTTTGCGTGTAACTCTGGGTTGTGATAGCGAAACTCAGCGTAAGCGGATAGGGCGGGGTTGTTGGCAAAGATACCGCCATCAATAAAACAGCGCTGCCTAGTACTGTCAACGGTTGATATTTGCATTGGTGGAAAATAAGTAATCGCAGATGTAGCAGACCTTAATACATCTTTGAGGTAATAATTATGTCTCGCACTGATTTTCGCCTTTTGTTGTCGAAAAAAGTAGTTTTTACCCCTTGTTAGGTCGTATACAGGGATTAGAGTGGGTTTGAGTAACTCGCTAAGCTCGGTATCTGGAAAGTGCTGTTGAAATACAGATTCAATACCCTCCGGATTGTATTTAACGTTCAACAACCCCGCCACGGATTTGATGTCTTGGAGCAGCGAGTCTTGAAATATAGTATCGGCATTGTCAAAATACAGGTCAACAATTTCCTTGGCGCTATATGCAGGTCGATTGTCCTTATTTGGTGCAAGTAAGCCAGCAACAATCATTGACCCAGTACTGGTTCCAGCAAATAAGTCAAAAAAATCAACCAGCCGTGCGTCGGGGTTGTTGGTAAGCTGTTGCAGGGCTTCCTCTAGATGTGTCAAAACAACTGCAGGAACGATACCTCTTATGCCGCCGCCATCGATGGATAAAATTCTAGTTATGTTGCCATTGCTCTTCATGGTTTTTAGGATTCGAGGTTGGATATATCATAACCCTAGAGGCACGAAGTAATCCAGTAATTACATTAATTTGGTAAAAGGGCAATGAGATGGGGTGCGTAGCTTAGATTGTGACTTTGCGACGAGACAAGACAATGCCGGCAATAATAAGCAGCAAGGCTAAAATATCGTGCCAGAGAATAACCTCACCAAGAACAAGGGCGCCGGAAAAATACGCGACAACAGGGATGACATAATTAATGTTTGAAAGGAATGTGGCACCTGCACGGTTGATAATGTGAAAATAAAGTAGCATTGCCAAGGCGGTCGGTAAAACACCCAGTAAAGCCACACTGAAGCCACTGATAAAAGGCACATCTGACAAACTAAAGCTCAACATATTTGGCCAAATCAAGAGGCTAACAAGTCCTGCACATATCAACGTACCCGTGCTGGCAACTAATGGGTCATAAACAGGTAGGCGTTTTGTAAAAATCGTACCACTTGCATAGCAGCAGGCAGCAGCCAAAACCAACAGACTTCCCACCAATGAATTTGAGACGTTGATCAATGTTGGTCCAAGAATAAATACAACACCAGAAATACCCACAATAAAACCCATTAATTTGAATCGATTTAGTCTTTCATTGACAAGAAAAATATGAGCCAATACCAAGGTAACCAGAGGCATAATCGCCATCAGTAGGCCGGCCATGCCCGATGAAATGGTTGTTTGTCCGATAGCGATCATCCAAAAAGGAAGAAGGTTAGCAACAACGGCAATAACAAGGAAATGCAGCCATGCGGGACCAAGATTTGGAAGTCGTTTTCCGCTGATAAATAAGACTGTCACCATCACTATAGCACCAATACAAAGTCTAAATCCAGCAACTTGTTCTGGAGTAAAAAATATCAGACTTCGGTTGATAAGTAAAAACGAAGTTCCCCAAATAAGGATCAAGGCCGACAACATTAAATTATTGATCATGCTGTGACTTAAGTTGGATTTAAGCGGTAGAAGTGACATTGAATAAAAAACCATTCTAATCGAAATTATAAAGACCACAGTTTACACAAAATCCCAATGCAAGAAATAGGGCGAGTATTTAATTGATCTCTAAAGCAATGAGAGGCTTAATTTATATTATTTAACATAATATAAATTATGCGAAGTAGTAACTAACGTTAAAGCTAATGTTTACCAATGTAGCCAAACAAAAAACAGCCAACGCCCTACATGTAGGATTTTCCGCACAGGAGTTTTGACAACTATCAGCAGGAGTGCAATTGAAATTAAACACCACACAGCGGCCTGTTCATTCGTCGTGTCAGTTAGAAGATATGCGATAGCTGGACCCATTAGCAAGTGGTACAAGGTAAAACGCAAAGAGCCGTACAGTATTGGCAGGAAAAAAGCTCCTAATATATATGAAAAACCAGTTAATTGGTAAAAACCAAAATCCCAGTAATCCAACAAATTGAGAGGCACTTCCCAAGCTATATGCTAGGAGCCAGAAACAGAGCATAAGCGCTCACTGCACAAGCCACTTTCGCTGGAGCCAGCCCAGGGAGAATGGATACGAAGCCAATATCATGTAGATCGCAACAGCAAAGCAAAATGCGTAAACCGGTATTGAAATTTTTCGCCGAATCTCATCCGGAACAAAGTACATAGAGATGGCATTTATAAAGAAAGGCTGGAAGGCAATATGCAAATACCCGGGCAAAGTGGCAACTTGGTTTGCAGGGCTGGAGCAGTCGTCGATTACAGTGTATGTAAATGCTTGCAGAAGCTCCATTGAAGAGAAATAGCCAAGCGTTATCCATAACACTGCCGGCTCTTTTTTATAGGCTACGTAAGCGGTAGTGGCTATCCCAACAATGGCTAGTGCGGTTGACGCCTCTCCACTCCAGCACATAAATTAGAGACTTATATATAATAAGGTCAAAAAAGAAGTCTACACAAAAATAAGGTCTAGTATTAACCAGACTGTCAGTTTATGAGAGTTGCTCTTGAATAAGTTTTAAGAGAAAATCAGTATGCAGCTTTTGCTTATTTAGGGCCGGAATGTAGTGAAATTTTGAGCCGCCATTTTCAAGGTATATTTCTCGATTCTCCATATCAATCTCCTCGAGAGTTTCCAAGCAATCCACGGGAAAACCTGGGCAAACCACTTGCACATGGGAGGCGCTATTAGAGCCAAGATTTGCGAGAATATCACTTATATTTGGCCCAATCCACTTTTCTCTACCAAAGATAGATTGAAAGCAGATTTCATAATCATCGTCATTAAGTTGCAGTTTTTCGACTAGTAGCTGTGTTGTTGTTTGGCAATGCTCATAATAGCAATCACCGTTATTAACGTAGCGCTGAGGAATGCTATGGTAAGAGATTAACAGTTTGTCTGGCACGCCATTTACGGTCTGAAATTCCGTAATAGAGGCCGCCAAAGTGTCGATGTAAAAGGTGTTGTCATGATAATCATTTATCAACAAAATCTCTGGCACGCCTTGCCATTTTTTCATGATTTCGGAGATCTCATAAAAAGTGGAAGCGGTCGTGGTTTTTGAATATTGAGGGTAGAGAGGAAGGATAATAATTTCATCACAATCCTTGCCTCTTAATTCCTCCAGAGCGCTTGATATACAAGGATTTCCGTAGCGCATTCCCAGGGCAAATTCAAAATTATTATCCACAGAAAGAGATTGCTTTTTAAGTTGCTCCAAGAGGTCCTGGCAAAGCGAAATAAGCGGCGCTTTCTCTTGTGGATTACCCCATACTTTTTGGTATTTTTTGGCGGATTTGGCGGGTCGAATATTTAGAATAACAAGGTGCAGTATGCACAGCCAAATAAAACGACTGGGCGGAGGCTGGATGACAAACTTGTCAGACAAAAATTGCCCTAGATATTTCCTTAAGGCACTTTTAGTCGGCGCATCAGGCGAACCCAAGTTGGTAATTAAAACACCTACTTTGTTAGAGCTATTTTGCTTTGAAGAATTTTCAATTAAATGATCGGGCATTTTGCGGCATTATAAAAAAATAGTAAATCTTGCTAAATTATAGTCTGAAGATGCAAAACAGACAAATATGCGATTAAATAGGGCGACAATAGAGAAAATAACAAAGAAATATCAATAAATTATATATAAATCAATAACTTAGGGTTTAGTTGTTAAATTTTGCGAACAAGAGGGGATTATTGCGGTAGCCATATTAGGTGTTAAGTTTTTTAAAATAATTGAAAATACAAGTAATATGGAGGTTGATCAACAAAAAGATGTGTTTTGACTCGAAATCAACCAATAAACAACTTAAACCTTGGTTCTGCGTCGAACAAACAAATTGGTTAGGCGGTATTTCTGATTTGGACTTTTTGGTTTTTCAGGAATTGTTAATTCAAGAAAGCCATTTTCAATTAAGGGTCTGATAATGACGTTCTTAAATTTTGACTTATTTGTTCTTTTTAAAATCTTCATTAGTTCTAACGCGCTACTTTCATCTTTGCATTTTTTTAAGATTTTAAGATGGTCACTACTTAGTCCCAACTTAGTCCCACCATCCATAAAATCATTGCTAGAGCCATATGTAAATGACATCTGTTCTGCCTCTTGCCCTATTACTTGATTTCTCTTAATCTCTTTTGTCCAGTCTTCGGGGCGGGTGATTTCTACTTCTTTAGTGGACTCTTCTTTCTTGAATAAATTAAACATGTTGGCTGATTGGTGATTGAGTTATGGTAAATGAATTCGATAATATTGGGATAAATTATAGCTTATTAGTAATAAATAAGCCTTGGCTTATCTTTAATTGTTGCACCCATGTGCCTGCTTTTGGCTTAATTTACCCCTATCTGCATGCGCCTTTTGTCTCGATTTGGCGTCATATTTCACTCAATCGAGCTTCTCTTTGATTGTGTTTTGGCGAAAAAAAATGCCACTTAATGTGGCATTTAATTGGTTATGAGGCTTAATCGCCTTGCGTTTAATGCGTTAGAATTTGATCCAAGAAGAGTTTTAAGCGATCCGACTCTGGATGATGGAAGAAAGTTTCAGGGTCGTTTTCTTCAACGATTTGGCCTTCGTCCATAAAGATAATGCGTTGTGCCACCTTGCGTGCAAAGCCCATCTCATGCGTTACACAGATCATGGTGATGCCCTCTTTAGCCAATTCAATCATTACGTCCAACACTTCAGAGATCATTTCTGGATCGAGCGCTGATGTAGGCTCATCAAACAGCATAATTTTTGGCGATGTGCATAGAGATCTGGCGATCGCTACTCGTTGCTGTTGGCCACCACTAAGCTGATTAGGGTACTTCTCTGCCTGATCCTTAATACCTACCCTGTCGAGCAATTTTAGGGCTTTTTCGCGTGCCTCTTCCTTACCTTCGTTGTGTACCCAGATAGGCGCCAGTGTTAGGTTGTCAATAATGCTTAAATGAGGGAATAAATTGAAGTGCTGAAAGACCATAGAGGCCTCACTACGAACGCTTCTAATTTTTGCAACATCGTCTGTTAGCTGTATGCCGTTGACAATAATTTCGCCTTCTTGGAACTTTTCAAGGAAGTTGACACACCGTATAAGTGTTGATTTACCACTGCCAGATGGACCACAGACGACAATAATTTCACCTTCTTTAATGTTTAGGTTGATGTTTTTAAGTGCATGAAACTCGCCATACCACTTGTTTAGATCGCTAATTTGGATAATGTTTGCGTTGTTGTTTTCTGTTTTCATCTTAAACCTTATTAATTTTTGTGATCGGTACTGAAGCGTACTTCAAGTTTTTTGGAATAGCGTGACATGGAATAAAGGAATATCCACATGGTCATTGTTACAAAGACAAAGCCCTCTGTCTCACGGCCGAGCCAATTGATGTCGTTTGCGGTCATATTAACCATCGCAAGCATGTCCATCAGGCCAATAATAAGCACCAGCGTGGTGTCTTTAAACAGCGAAATGGACGAGCCAACCAAGTTTGGAATGGATATTTTCAGCGCCTGAGGAAGAATAATGAGTGCATTTTTTTGAACGTAATTAAGGCCAATCGCATCAGCAGCTTCGTATTGTCCGGTTGGAATGGCTTGCAGACCACCACGAACTACCTCGGCGAAATAAGCAGCTTGGAACAGTGTGATTGCGATCAGTGCGCGTAAAAGCTTATCAAAGCTTATACCCCCAGTAAAGAACAATGGCAGTACAAACGACGCCATAAAAAGAATGGTGATTAAAGGCACTGCGCGAATAAACTCAATGTAAATCGTTGAAAAGAAATTGATTACTCTTAAGTTGGATTGCCTGCCAAGTGCAAGCAACACACCGATTGGGAAGGAGATGATGATGCCGACAGAGGCGATCACCAGGGTAAGCATTAACCCACCCCATTGATGCGTCTTAACCACTTCCAACCCGAAAACACCACCACCTATTAAAAAGAAAGAGGCGATAGGGAAGCCAATAATCATCGCTAGAAGGACTTTGTTTTTATACTTGTAATTGCGAACGAGACGCACAATAACAAAAAGTGATGCCGCCAAAGCGAACACAATATCCACTCTCCAGACCAATTCACGCGGGTAAAAGCCATAGACAAACATGTCAAACTTCTCGTAAATGAATGGCCAACATGCAGCCGCACGACCGCAATTATCGTTGGTGGCCATGATCTCACCAAATTCAAATCCTAAGAAACTAAATTCACCAAAATTGAAGTTGGCATCGAAAATCATCCAGCCTAACATCGGCGGAATAATGACATAAAGCATATACAGCGCAGCAAGCGTTAAGCCAACATTAACCTTTGAAGAGAAGAGGTTTACTCTTAGCCAGCGGACAATGCCTACTTGGCTAATTGGCGGCTTTCTAAGTTCTTGTGATTCGTATATAGCCATTTTATCGTCCCTTGATGCTCATTTTCTTGTTAACAACGTTGAGTAGTAGTGATATGCACAATGAAATCACTAAGTACACCGCCATCGTCATTCCTAGAATCTCAACGGCCTGTCCTACCTGGTTAAGCACCGTGCCGCCAAAGGCAGACATTAGCTCTGGATAACCAATGGCTGTTGCCAATGATGAGTTTTTGGTTAGGTTTAAATACTGGTTAATGGTTGGTGGAATAGCAACGCGCAGGGCTTGCGGTAATACTATTAATTTGAGCGATTGCGTTTGCGTGAGACCTAGCGCAGCAGCAGCTTCTTTTTGACCCTTGTTGACCGCCTCAATGCCCGAGCGAATGGCTTCAGCAATGTAAGTCGCGGTATAAACACTGAGCGCAAAAGTAAGTGCTAAGAATTCAGGAGTGAATGTTCTACCGCCCTTAAAATTGAAACCTTGAAGCGAAGGGTAATCAAGATGCATTGGCGAGCCCAAAAGAAAAAACACAACCAAAGGCAGGCCAAAAATAAGACCTGCGGTGTAGCCCAAAGTATTGGTGTGAACGCCGGTTTTATCGTGCTTTTGCCTGAAGTGGCGCCTCATGAATACCGTTAAGACAATGCCAAGAACAAAAGCGATTAGCACCCAAACAAATCCTGGCTCAGAAACAGGCTCTGGCACATAGATGCCGCGCTTGTTGATGAAGATTGAATCAAAGAAACCAAAACTGCCTCTCGGAGACGGAAGCGTGAGCAAGGCTATGTTGTACCAAAATAAGATTTGAATAAGAATTGGGATGTTTCTAAAGAGCTCAATGTAACCCCCTGCTAGCTTGGAAATTAGCCAGTTGTTTGAGAGTCTAGCAATACCAATCATAAGGCCGATGATGGTTGCAAAAATAATACCCACAACAGCAACAACTAGGGTGTTGATCAGTCCAACATAAAAAACCTGAAGATTTGAATGCTCAGGTGTGTAAGTGATCATGGATTCGTTAATGTCGAAACCCGCCCTGTTTGACAAAAAGGCAAATCCTGTATGAATTTCACGTGCTTCGATGTTGAACATCAAATTAGAAATGCCCGAATAAATCACAAAGGCGATAATTAGCAGGGTGATAACTTGAAACGCAATAGCTCTCGTTTCGTTGTTATTAAGGAAAGAGAGTAGAGTTTTATCTTGTTTCATGAGAGGATTTTAACTAAATAAAAATAGGATTAAAACAAATAATTATATGACAAGCATTATACGCTTGTTAATTTAAATGCCATAAGTTAATTTAATTAAATTCACCATTAATTTAATTAAATTCACTTTATTTAAAGAATAGGCTTGCTAAGGTTTTAATAAAAAACCAGCCCGCATAAAGCGAGCTGGTTAGATGTTACTAAGTTGATTGCCTATCTAAATGGAGCTGAGTATAAGATACCGCCATTTGTCCATAGTGCATTCACACCACGAGCAATACCGATTGGTGTATTAAGACCAATGTTGCGCTCGAAGCTTTCAGCGTAGTTACCAACTTGAGCGATGATGTTGTAAGTCCAATCTGAACTTAGACCAACATACTCGTGTGTGTTGCCAGAACGACCCATTAAGCGCTCGCGCTCAGGATTGTTAGAAACAACATCAACAGTTGCGCTTGTTACACCGATTTCTTCCGCAGTAATCATAGCGTTTAGAGACCAACGAACAATGTTGAACCACTGATCATCACCTTGACGTACTACAGGGCCTAGAGGCTCTTTAGAGATGATTTCAGGCAATACAACGTGCTCTGAAGGATCGTTAGAAGCCGCACGCATTGAATACAAGCCTGAAGCGTCAGTTGTTAACACGTCGCAACGACCTGCGTCGTAGTTAGATAGTGTTTGAGCGTTAGTATCAGATACTACTGAAGTGTACACAATACCGTTTGATTTAGCCCAGTCAGCTAGGTTAAGCTCAGTCGTTGTACCCGCTTGGATACATACAGCTGCGCCACCAAGATCCATTGCGCTATCAACACCTAGAGAAGACTTAACCATAAAGCCCTGACCGTCGTAGTAGTTAACACCAGCAAAGTTAAGACCTAGGGAAGCATCACGAGTAATCGTCCATGTTGTGTTTCTAGATAACATGTCAATTTCACCTGACTGCAACGCAGTAAATCTTTCTTTTGCTGTTAATGGTACGAATGTAACCGCAGTTGCATCGCCAAGTGTTGCAGCAGCTACAGCGCGACATACGTCAACGTCAATACCTGTCCAAGTACCTGATGAGTCGGCAGCAGAAAAACCCGCAAGACCTTTTGATACACCACATTTAACGCTGCCATTGGCTTGAACGTCCTGAAGTGTTCCTGCTTGCACAGCAAACGCACTAAGCGCTAAAACTGAAGCAACAGAGAATTTTACTAATTGTTTCATTTATTTCTCCTTTGTATTATTAAAAACTTACTAATCCTAAGGATCCCCCTAGGAATTAGGAAGTTTATATTAAGCATGGTTCGTTAGTAAACTATTAAACCACAAAAGAAGAAAGTCAATAATTAGAAGCTGTATTCTAGTAAATACATTAAGTTTATACGCTATATTCTAGTAAAAACAGCACGTTTATGCTTTTTTTTAATTAAATAATAGTATTTTTTAAACACTCGATTTAGTTAAATTCACTATTAATTGAAATAATTATATCTGTTTATTAGCACAAAACACAATGTGGCCAAGTTTTAATTCGACAAAGACTTCATCATTTGAAGTTGCTCCATGTTATGTGAAAAAATAACTATAAATACATTAAAAATCATATAGTTATATAGCTATTAGTTATTTATTACAACCACTTATTGTTCGTTAGTGCGTCAACTACAGTTATTTATTACTACTACTGGTATAAAATAACTAAATATTATCCAAATGACAACTGAAAAATGACCATTAAAACCTCTGAATACCTTGATATGGTACGCCTTAAGACGGGTTTATCGGATTATAAAATTGCCAAACAATATGACATTAATCAGTCTAATCTTAGCAAATACAGTTCCGGCAAGGCGGCTCTCAGTGAAACACACTCTTGGCTGTTTGCAAACATCCTTGATTTGGATCCGGCAGAAATTGTGGCAAATACCAAACTTGAGCATGCGATAAATTCCGACAATAAAACTAAAGCCAAATTTTGGCAGGAGCAGCTCAATAAAATATTAGCCGATACTCAGCCTATTAAAATTCAAATCGCGCAATTTCACCCCGTTGTTGGTGATATCTCCAATAATGCCAGGAAAATTCTTGATATGAGCATCGAGGCGCTTGATCTTGGTGCGCATATGATTGTTTTTCCAGAGTTGGCGTTAACAGGTTATCCGCCAGAAGACCTTTTATTGCGCTCAGGGCTTATCAAGCAGGTTGAGCTTCGTATTAATGAACTTTGCAATCAACTACCCTCTTCGATTGCTGTTTTGTTTGGTGCGCCAAGCTCTACTGGGGAAATCCTTCACAACAGCGCATACTGCATTCATAAAAACAAAGTGGTGCATATTTATCACAAACAGTCTCTACCCAATTATGGAGTGTTCGATGAGAAACGCTACTTTAGCCCCGGCGAAAGGACACTTGTTTTTGAACACCAAGGCTGTAAGATTGGCGTGTTGATCTGTGAAGATGCCTGGGTCGGAGATCCTTTGGAAAAAGCCTGTCAAGCCAATGCCGATTTGATTATTAGTTTGAACGCTTCTCCTTTTCAATCGAACAAGTCCCAACAGCGTATTGACCTATACCGCCAGCACGCGCTCAAATGGGGCGTGGACTTACTTTATGTAAACTCTGTGGGTGGGCAAGATGAGCTGGTATTTGATGGTGGTTCTTTTATGATGAATACCAAAGGTAAGATTGTTCAGCAATTGCCATTTTTTGAAGATTGCCAAGTTTTGCACACCAACCCTTGCGAATATAGTGAGCTTCCCGGGGTCGCTTTAATCTACAAAGCACTTGTGCTTGCTACCAAAGACTACGTAAAGGGTAATGGCTTTGCTGGCTCTCTTATTGGCCTTTCTGGTGGTATTGACTCTGCCCTCACCCTTGCCATTGCTGTAGATGCCCTTGGGGCTGAGAACGTCAGTGCGGTAATGATGCCTTATCGGTTCACCTCGGGCATGAGTCTTGAGGACGCCGAAGAACAGGCGAGAACGCAAGATGTTCATTATTCGAGTATTGATATTCATCCAATGGTCACGGCTTTTAATTTATCTTTGGCTGATTCGTTCGATGGTGCCGATAAAGACACGACTGAAGAAAACATTCAAGCCAGAGTTCGTGGCATCTTACTAATGGCCTTGTCTAACAAGTGGCACAAGATGGTGCTGGCTACTGGCAATAAATCTGAAATGTCTGTTGGTTACGCCACTCTTTATGGTGATATGTGCGGTGGCTTTGCGCCACTTAAAGACATCTCTAAAACTCTTGTTTATCAACTGGCCAATTATCGCAACTCTGTCTCTAAAGTCATTCCTGAGCGCGTCATTACCAGACCCCCTTCTGCCGAGTTAGCGCCAGACCAAGTCGATCAAGACTCATTACCCCCTTACGACGCTCTTGATGATATTCTAATGCGATTTGTTGAAGAAAAGCTTTCTGTTGAAGAAATTGCTCAACATGGGCATGATATAGAGCTTGTTAAAAAAGTCACTTCGATGGTGCTAAATAACGAGTACAAAAGACGTCAATCAGCCCCCGGGCCAAAGGTAAGTGCTAATGCTTTTGGTAAAGAAAGGCGCTACCCAATGACCTCTAAGTTTAAACCCTAGGGCTTTCACTTTATTTTGGGTGTCGTAGGTAAGGAGTGAATTTGATTTCAAGATACTTCACCAGCTGAGTAACCAAAAAGTTAAGGATCAAATACAGCAATCCTGCAATCAAGAAAATTTCTACTGGTGTCCAGTATTTGGCGATAATTTGCTTGGCAATGCCTGTAATTTCCATTAAGGTGATAATGCTTACCAACGAGGTGCCCTTTACCATCAGTATCATTTCGTTGCCATAGGCTGGCAAAGCCTGTCTAAAAGCAATTGGGAAGATAATCCTTCTGTAAAGTAGCAAGCCACTCATCCCCATCGCACGCGCAGATTCTATTTGACCAAAAGGTACCGATTGCAAACCACCACGAATAATCTCAGCCGTGTAGGCGCCGGTATTTAGTGTTAACGCGAGAATACCACACCAATAGGCCTCTTTTAAAAAAGGCCAAAGGAAGCTCTGCTGAACAAATTCAAATTGCCCAAAGCCATAATAAAGCAAAAAGACTTGAACCAAAAGTGGTGAGCCGCGGAAATAAAAAACATAGCCACGAGCAAAACCATTTAGCACTCGATTATTAGAAAGTCGCATCATGGCAATACCAAGCGCCAAGAATAATCCAATGAAAAGTGAAATAGAAACCAACTCAATGGTTAAAGGGACGCCTTTCAGTAAATCTGGCAGTTTTTCACACATTAAGTTAAAGTTCAACCAGCCTTCTCGACCTGGTAGGCCTTCACACATCTGAAAATACCCACTGGAAATAGTCATAATCAAGCCCTCCTTACACCTTTGTTGGCCCAATTCTCAGCACTATTGAGGGCATGAGTTGAGACCGTTGTTAGGGTCAAGTAAAGAATGGCGGCAAAAATATAGAAAACAAACGGCTCCTTGGTATTTCCAGCAGCAATCTGTGCGGTGCGCATAATCTCAGCAATTGCCATCACACTTATAAGCGCCGTATCTTTTAAGGTTAACTGCCAAACATTGCCTAACCCCGGCAAGGCGTAGCGCATGACTTGTGGCACGAGAATACGGTGAAATATTTGAAATTTTGACATGCCAACCGATTTGGCTGCTTCGATTTGGCCTTTGGGTACCGCTAAAAAAGAACCTCTAATAACCTCTGTTGAGTAAGCTCCAGAGATGATGCCGACTGCAATTGCAGCGGTGAGAAAAACAGGAAATTCGAAATACTCATGGTAATTAAACAAGCTTTTTGCGGCAGCCATTAGAGCGTTGTTGAAACCAAAGAAGAACAGATAGATTACCAACAGTTCTGGTATACCCCTGACAACCGTTGTATATGTATTACCCAAGACTCTGGAAAAAACATTGTTTGACAGCTTGGACATAGTGGCAAACACAGAAAAAACAAGACCTATTGCCATTGCCGAAACACTGACCAGCAAGGTTATAACCATGCCCATGAGCATCTCATCACCCCAACCGGTATCGTCAAATGCAAGTAAAGCTAAAATATCCATTGCTAATTACCCTTCTAGATTTGAGGCTAAAAATTGCTTTAAACGCTCTGATTTTGGTGAATTAAAGATCTCACTTGGCGCGCCCTGCTCCTCAATACGGCCATTATGAAGAAAGACCACTTTCGATGCAACCTCTCTAGCAAAGCCCATTTCGTGGGTGACCACAATCATTGTTCGCCCTTCTCCCGCAAGTGACTTCATCACCTTTAATACTTCGCCAACCAGTTCTGGATCGAGTGATGAGGTCGGCTCATCAAATAGTAAAATGTCGGGATTCACAGCCAAAGCTCTAGCAATAGCCACCCTTTGTTGTTGGCCACCGGAGAGGCTTGATGGATAGTCGTCGGCCTTTTCAGTAATGCCAACTTTTGTCAATAATTCCAGGCCGCATTTAGTGGCTTCAATTTTGTTAATTTTTTGTACGTGTACTGGCGCTTCAATGACATTTTGCAATACCGTCATGTGCGACCATAGATTAAAATCTTGAAAGACCATTGCTAGCTTTGTTCTGATACGATCAACCTGTAAATGATCGCCCGGCTGTGGTTGTCCTTTTTTGTCTAGACTCATTTTGATCAACTCGCCGTTGACCAAAACCTCACCTGAATTTGGTGTTTCAAGTAAATTAATGCAACGCAATAAAGTGCTTTTTCCTGAACCACTAGAGCCGATGATACAAATAACATCGCCTTGATCGGCGGTCAGAGAGACGTCCTTGATAACCTCAAGATCGCCAAAAGATTTCACTAGATGTTTAATTTCTAAAGCGTTTGCCATATTTTTCTCGTATTAATTTTTCTTCTATTGTAACAAACAGAGTTTGCTTGGTTTTTGTTGTAGTAGTTGTTACTGTTTTATATATAAAAAAAGCGGTCATTTGAGATGACCGCTTTCCTATAAAGATTTTCTCAATAATTACATTGAGATATCTTTACCGAACCACTTAACAAAGTGAGCCGCGAGCGTACCGTCAGCTCTTGCCTCGTTAATTGCTTTGTTGAACATAGCCTTAAGATCTCTGTCGGCTTGACGCAAGCCAACACCAACACCAGGACCAAATGCACCACCACCTAACTTAGGACCGAAGAACACAATTTTAGAACCGCTTGAGCTGTCCATAAAGTCTTGAAGTGAGCTTGTATCAGAAAGTGCAGCATCAATTCTGCCCGCAGCCAAATCAAGTTGTAGATTTTGCTGTGTGTCATACACTTTGACAGTAACCATACCACCAAGAGTCTCTCTTACAAAGTTCTCGTGAGTTGTTGAACCCTGAACACCAACAACGCCACCATTAAGGGCCGCTCTAAGTGCGTCAATCAAGTCAGAATGACCAAGGTCTAGGTTAACACTGCCAGTCTCGCCCATCTGTGCAAGAATAGAAGAACTACGAGCCGCAAAAGAGGCTGGCTCAGTCGCATAACCTTGTGAGAAATCAATAACTTGCATTCTTTCAGAAGTAATCGACATGCCCGCCATAATAACGTCATACTTACCATTCTGTAGGGCTGGAATAATACCATCCCAATCTTGAGCAACAAATTCACAAGTTACGCCCATTCTGTCACACAAGTCGTTGGCTAGGTCAATCTCTGCACCTTCAAGTTCACCAGAAGCACTTGTGCCATTCCACGGGGGGTATGCGCCTTCAGTACCAATTTTAACTGTTGACCAAGCACCACCAAAGGCACTCGTCGCCATTGAGACGCCAAGTAGCGTCATCACTAGTTTTTTATTCATTTTTTTCTCCTTTTTATGAATTAAAATATTCTGTAAAAGCAATAAATTATCGCAATTTCTTCTGCGATATAGAGACTATACCACAAAAATTATCATAAATATAGAGTTAACTCCTATAAAATCTAGATTGTTGTATTTAAGCCTTGTTCTATCACAGGGCCTCTGTTATATAATTATTTATCCTGTAGAAAAGCATGAAAGATTTTGATACTATCGTTGTTGGTGGCGGCATGATTGGTGCCTCTGTAGCCTATGGCTTGAGCCGCTCTGGCCAAAGAGTGGCAATGTTCGACGAAGGCGACAACGCCATAAGAGCTGCACGCGGCAACTTTGGCTTAATTTGGGTGCAGGGAAAAGGCGTTAATAGTCCCGCTTATGCGGCGTGGACACGCAAATCAGCACAACAATGGCCTGACTTTAGTAAAGAGCTTTCAGAATTGACAGGCATTGATTTAGCTTTTGAGCAGAACGGTGGCTTTGACTTTTGTTTGAATGAGGCAGAGTTCAAGCAAAGATGGACACTAATGGAGAAAATACACTCTGACAGTCGGGGCGACTTTAGTTTTGAAATGCTTGACAATAAAGACCTAAAGCAATTGCTGCCAAACATTGGTCCAACGGTAACTGGTGCATCTTTTAGTAAATTGGATGGACACGTTAACCCGCTTTATTTACTAAAGGCGCTTCACAAGGCCTTTAAACAGCTGAACGGCAAACTAGTCACAAAACCTGTTACTGATATTCATTACAAAAATAAAGCCTTTCAGGTTAGTACAGAGGTGGATGAATTTACAAGTGAAAGGGTTGTTCTTGCTGCGGGCTTTTC
>DUCF01000003.1:47469-48151 GCA_012959965.1 Candidatus Thioglobus sp.
GATTTTCCCCTGGTTAGAAGATATTAAGATGATCAGAGCATGGGGATCGTTACGCATCCTTACAAAAGATGGGTTGCCTATTTACGATCATTCAGATTCTTGCCCCGGTGCATTCGCTTTTTCCTCTCATTCTGGTGTCACTTTGTCCGCTGTCCATGCGCTTGATATCGCATCTTGTATCGCAAAAGACGGCCTTTTACCTTCGTCAGTCGCCTGTTTTAGTGCAAAGAGATTTGATGTTTAGGTCAATCAATAGTAACCAAGGTGAGTTAATTACCATTTACTTTGAGGGCAAGGCACTGAGCGTGTCTAAAGATCACAGTGTAGCAACCGCACTGCTTGGAGCCGGGATCAATAGCTTTAGAAAAACCACACTAAATAACGAGGGTCGCGGACCTTACTGCATGATGGGTGTGTGTTTTGATTGTCTAATCAACATTAATGATATGGACAATCAGCAGTCGTGCACAATCCAGGTAAGTGATGGCATGAAGATAAAACGTCAAGTTATTAGCACCTCTGGAAAAAATGAATAGCACAGAATACGATATCATCATTATCGGTGCCGGCCCTGCAGGAATTAGTGCAGCAGTACTAGCCGACCAACACAAAGCCAGTGTCTTGGTTTTAGATGAGAATTGCGCTCCGGGCGGACAAATATATCGAGCCATTGAAAAGAATC
>DUCF01000004.1 GCA_012959965.1 Candidatus Thioglobus sp.
GGGACATCCATGACAATTACCGTTACCGCTACTGATCCTGGCGGTTTGACGGCCTCTAATCAGTTTCAGGTACATGTTCTACCTTAGAGTTAATTAAATGATCATGCCTCGATTGTTTACACGGTAAGTCAAGTTGACGGCAATCAACAAACTAACGCACTAATCTTTTTTTTCGTTACTAAAGACACCAGGGGGAGGCTCACAAACACCTCTGATACTATTGTTATGCCTCCCTCACACATGAGATGAGGTTTCAATCCTCCCAACACTCCCAATAAATCACACATCAAACGATATTTGGACTTCAGCCCAAGTTGATATACAATCATAGTATGAAAAAACTACTGCTACTTCTATTCTCTCTGATGCTTTCCTTTAATTCTTATGGTGATTGGACAGAGGTGCCTACTTCAAATTCTGAAGAGCAAAGTTTTATTATCTTTGAATCAAGCTGGCTTGGTGGAAAAATTTACAGATGCTATGGTTTGGTTATTTTTACCCATATTTTTTCTTTCCAAAGGTTTAACGTTAGTAGAGGGTAGCGCTATTATTTCGGTATATGCCTTGACTTGGGGAGGTTCGCAACTAATCACAGGACCACTGTCTGATAAAATAGGTCGCAAGATGTTAATTGTTAGCGGTATGTGGATATGTGGCATTGGAATACTGAGCATACCATATACCAATACAGTTATTTTATGGACTTTGGAGGCAGGATTTACAGGTATTGGAATGGCAATGTTGTACCCAACATTAGGTGCGGCTGTTGCTGATTTTTCACTGCCAGAAAATCGTGGTACCATGCTTGGAATTTATCGATTTTGGCGTGATTTTGGTTATGCCATAGCTGTCTTACATTGGGTATTTTGGCTCAGGCAACACAATTACTAGCAGCTCCATTTTTGTTAACAGCTATAGCTATGCTTTTTTCAGGGCTTCATGTTTTGATTGTCGTTCTTAGCAAGAGTCCATAATATAGAGGCATTTCGAAATAATACTATGCATAAAAAAATCTCTAAATCTAATATATCTATCCCTTCGTTGGGTCTAGGAACATGGGATCTTGAAAGAAAAGATTGCTCGAGAGTTGTTTCAGAGGCGATTGATTTGGGATATCGCCACATTGATGCAGCTTCGATGTATGAAAATGAATCTGAAGTTGGTGCTGGAATAATTAATTCTAAAGTTGATAGGAGGGAGTTGTTTTTAGCAACAAAAATTAACACTACTGGCTGGACACCTTCAGGCGGTGACGGACCTTTTTTGCAAAATAAAAATATTATTAAAACTTTTGAAAAAAGTCTTATCGATTTGAAAACAGATTATGTTGACTTGTTATTAATTCATTGGCCAAGATTTGAAACTAATTTAGGTGACATGCTTGAGATAATGTATGAAATTAAAGAAAGTCAAAAAGCAAAAGAAATTGGCGTTGCAAACTTCAACTCCAATTTATTAAATGAATGCATAAAACTTGGCTTCAATGACATCTTTTGCAACCAAATAGAGTACCACCCATTTCTTTCACAATCTAAGCTTCTTGAGACAATGAAGGGTCTGGATATGATTCCTGTGGCTTATTGTCCAATATGCCGTGGCCATGTCTCAAAAGATGATGTAATTATCAATTTATCTGAAAAGTACAGTAAGACACCGGCTCAGATTGCCTTGAGATGGATAATTCAACAAAATGCCGTTGCAATTCCCAAGACTGCTAATTTAGAAAGATTGAAAGAGAATGGCGATATTTATGACTTTAATATTAATCAGAGTGATATGAAGAAAATCTATGGTCTTGAAAGAAGCCAAAGACTTGTCCAAAATCTTCAGTCAAATGATTTAACGTACCCTTGGGATTAGGATTAAAAATATTTTTATAAGCCGATATTACAATATTTTGACACATTTTTTAAAATTCTAAATATACCCACCTAAAGTTAAGTCACAAGAACTTCAAGCCACCTCTCCAGAAGATATGTGTCCAACTATCATGGCTCTGATTAGTTCTTTAATATGTATTTAATGGCTTTGGCAAAAGCACTCTTTAAGGGGGGCTTTCGACTCTTTATGGTGCTTAGTTAAATAGGGAAAATTCCTACAAAGCCCGTGTAACAATGGATTTAAGACATAAAAAAGACGCCCAGAGACGTCTTGATTATTGTGGTTTGGTGCCCTTGGCGAGATTCGAACTCACGACTTCTCCCTTAGGAGGGGAGCGCTCTATCCAGCTGAGCTACAAAGGCAGAGTGGGTATTATTGCCACTTCTGAGTGCGAATTCAAGTGATTATTTGCGCAATAATGAAATCTGGATTGTTGTAGTCGATTTCAATTGTTGATAAGACGCCACCACTAAGCAGTTTAAGAGATGGAAATGACGTCATGCCGAGTGATTGTGATAGAGCTATTTCCCTGTTAAGGATGTTTTGCACTTCGGCTGAATTCAAATCTTCAGCAAATTGTTTCGTGCCCAATCCCAGTTTCTCGGCAATATCGATTAGTACATGGTCATTTGAAGGGTTTTTCGCTTCAAGGTAATAGCCGTGCTGAATTGCTTCAATATAGAACGCTTCAACACGAGGTTGTTGTTTTCTCGCGCAAATAACCGCTCGACACGCAGCATAAGTTGAGCGTTTTGGTTCGCAAAGGCGCCAAAAATCAAAGTTGAACTCTATGCCGGGGACGGTTTTTTGAATTTTCTCCCAATTAGTCTGAACATAGTTTTGCGTTTCTAGGCCCATTGGTAGATTGTTATCTGGCGCAAGGCCGCCAAGTAAATAGCGATAATTAACTTTATCGTCGATTGCAATCCTGACTTTTTCCCAGGCTGGTTTAAAAGCCCAACACCACGAGCACATTGGGTCGTGAGTGTAGTAAAGTGTTGGTAGTGATGAGTTAGGCCCTAGAATAAGTAGGAGGTGTATAATCGAGTGCATCAATGATAACACAGGGGATAAAGATGAAAAATAAATTAGTCATTTCACTATTGTGCCTACTAATGTCGCACTCTGCATTTGCTGGCATCACCTTTGAATTTGTTACTAAAGAGCCAGTCAAAGTGATGAATGAGTTTTTTGATCATGCGCGAGTGCTTTTGATCGAAAAAGTTTACTCAGATTACGTCATTCGTGAGTCCTCGCAAGAGTGCTATATCACAGAATATCGTGAATCTTCCACTCCTAGTGGCGAACTCTCAACCAATGCTTTTTTAAGCGGTGTAGTTGGTGGAATGATTGGCAATCAAATGGGCGATGGCGATGGCAAAAAAGCATTGACTTTAATTGGATTTTTGATGGGCGTAAAAGCTGCGCAAAATCAAGAAGCTCAAGCGAATGGAGCCACGCTATACTCTAGAGAAATGTGCGAGCAAAGATACCCACAAAGCATGGCTAGTGGTGCGATGTTTTATCGGATCACTTATGTTTATCAAGACCAGTTGTTCTCGTATATATCTAAAGCTAAGCCTTATACAGATATTATTAAGGTTCGGGTTAATGTTGCGCCGATTGACGATTACATCGTAGGCATTAATTAACTAAACAACAAACTCATAGGCCACGCCTAGGAGTGTTCATTAACACGCTCTTTTTCGGTATAATTTCGCCATTAATTTAGTGGGCGAAAATCTGCGCATTTGCCGCTACATTGTCAAATATTTTATTGAGGATTTATGAAAGATATTAAACTTGAAGATCGACTTATTTTTGCCCTTGACGTTCCCGAAATTGATCAGGCGAAGGATTTGGTTGCTGAGCTTGATGACAGTGTTGGTTTTTATAAAATTGGCATGGAGCTATTAATGACGGGTCAATACTTTGATCTTCTTAATTGGCTCATCCAGCAAGATAAGAAAGTATTCGTTGATTTGAAATTTTTTGATGTACCTGAAACGGTGGGTAGAACGATTGCTCGCCTCAGTGATTATGGTGCGACTTTTGCTACCATTCACGGCAATCAGGCGTTAATGGAAAAAGCAGCGCAAACCAAGGGAGATTTGAAAATTCTAGCAGTGACTGCTCTAACCAGTCTAGATAGGGGTGATCTTGACGATTTAGGTTTTGATTGCGACGTTAAAGATCTGGTGATTTCTCGTGCCAAACGCGCTTTTGAGGCGGGTTGTGATGGTGTGGTTTCTTCTGGCCTTGAAGTGCCTTTTTTAAGAGAGTTTGTTGATAACAAGCTGATTGCGGTTACGCCAGGCATCAGACCGGTGGCTAACGATGACGATCAAAAGCGCGTGGTTGATGTAGCCACAGCCTTTAAAAGTGGTTCGGATTATATTGTTGTAGGTCGTCCTATTAAAAACGCTGAAAATCGCTATCAAGCGGCCAGCAATATCCAAAAAATTATCCGCTCGGTTTTCGAGTAAGTATAATGTCCGCCTTTATAGTCGCGTAACTCAGTTGGTTAGAGTGCCAGCATGACATGCTGGAAGTCGTCAGTTCAAATCTGACCGTGACTACCATTCTTTTTCATCTAGAAAAACAACCTCCAAGTAGTGTAGCTCAAGAACTTATTGTGGCTATTAACTAAGCAATAAAGAAAGCTCAACTCCAAGCATTTCGTATACAATTATTCCCCATGAGAATGATTGCTGTCGCGCTGGTATTATTACTTGCATCCCTAACAACTGTTGCTGACTCCTCTTTATATGAGCGAGGCAAAGCCTATTTTTATGGCGATGGTGTTGAGCGGAGCTACTCTAAGGCGTTACTTGCTTTCGAGCAGGCCGCTAAAAATAAAGACCTTGATGCCATGACTGCACTGGGCGTTATGTATATTGAAGGTGCTGGCGTTAATCAAGACGATGCAAGAGGTATTGAATACTTAGCTAAAGCTGCAGATGAGGCACATCCAAAAGCGCAATATTATCTAGGCGCAATGTATTATTTGGGTATTGGTGTTGAGCGCGATCTAAAAAAAGCTTTTGGCCTCATTCGACTTTCAGCATTGCAAAATTATTTAGACGCCCAGCATAATCTAGCTGAGATGTACGAGAAGGGCGAGGGCACCGAGAAAAATCCAGAAGAAGCGAAAAAATGGTACAACGACGCGGCAAAATCTGGAAATGAATCTGGCCAATACGTACTTGGTTTTGAGTATCTTGAGCAAGGTGATTTCAAAAACGCTTTCAAGTGGTTTGAGCGTTCAGCCGAGCAAGGGCATGTGGAGTCTCAGTATCAATTAGGCTTACTTTATGAGTATGGTAAGGGCGTTAAGAAGGGTTATGATAATTCGGTGCAGTGGTACAAACTAGCCGCCGCCTATGATCATATTGAGGCGGTCTATCGTTTGGGTTTGTTGTATGAGACTGGATTAGGGGTTTCGCAAAATTATGTCAAAGCCATGGAGTACTATCTTAGAGCGCTCGAGATGGGTCACCTAGATGCCTATGCTAAGTTGGCTAATTTGTACGAGTATGGCAAGGGTGTTGCTCTGAGTAAAAGCAAGGCCTATGAATACTATATTGCTGCAGCACGCAAGGGACATATTGGCTCACAATTTAAAGTATCAACAATGTACAAGCAAGGTATTGGCACCAAAAAGGATTTAGAAAAGAGTAAATATTGGCTCGAGCAAATCGAACTAGGTCGCCAATCAGCCCAGTAGTTTAATCTCACACCTCTCTGAAGCTTTTCTGTAACTAACATAACATTTTGTTTTTACAGGTTTTATCGACTACCTTTACCCCCCCGAGTCACTCTTTACTTTTCCCCAATATTTTATTGTGAGTTAAATAAATTCATTGGCAATCTAAGCAGTATGGGTTGATTCCTTAGTGAAATATCTAGCCTAAAGCTATAACTGGTAAAAAAACCGAAACAATGGTTCGTTGTGCTTTATAAAAGTCAGTGAATGTAAGGTGGTTTGAATTTAACAGGGTTAAATTTGCCCATTTAGAGAGTGAAATAACACATTTTATATTTTTATATTTAACCATCAGCAGATGGTTGCTATGGCCAGAGGCTTGATGTCTAGCCCAAGACTGATTTTGATGGACGAGCCTTCGTTGGGCTTGTCGCCGATTATGCAGCAAGAAATTGCCGTTATTATTAAGGAAATTCATGCCCAAGGCCGTACCATTGTTTTGGTTGAGCAAAACGCTCGTTTAGCGCTGTCTTTAGCGCAATATGGCTACGTGCTGGAAACTGGCGAAATAGCACTTGAAGGCGATGCTGCAAAGTTGCGAGACGACGAAGGCGTGCAGCGCACCTATTTGGGAATGGATTAGAATTTATTCTAATTTTAACCCTTGGTTTTTGTGCCTTGAGTTAAGTTGCGGGTCATATTAGATTCGCTATTGCAAAGGGCGTTATAATATCCTCTGTGTATAACGACATTCCTATGTGATGGACTACGATATCGTCATTATTGGCGGTGGCCCTGTGGGCCTGAGCTTTGCCTGCTCGATGATCAAATCAGAACTAAAAGTGCTTTTGGTAGAAAAAGCGCCCTTGAGCACTATCGCCAATCCCAAAGCGGATGGACGAGAAATTGCGCTGACTCATCAATCCAGAAAAGCACTTAATGAGCTGGGTGTTTGGTCGCTAATCGATCAAGATGAAGTGAGCCCGTTAAAAGAAGCCAAAGTTTTTGATGGTGACTCGCCATCGTTGTTGAGCTTTAACACCAACAAATCAAACATTGATGCACTGGGCTATCTTGTGCCCAATCAACTTATTAGAAAAGCGCTTTTTGAGCGCGCTTCTCAAGCTGACAATATTGATATTATCAATGAGATCAGTGTTGAAGATGTCAGTACGAGTTCAAGTAGCGCAAAAATTAAGCTTTCAGATGGCCGCACAATTGAAGCTAAGTTGGTCGTTGCTGCGGACAGTAGATTCTCAGAAATTCGTCGCAAGATGGGTATACCTTCGCTGATGAGAGACTTTTCCAAGGTGATGATTACCACACGTATGACTCACGAAAAACCACACAATCACATTGCTCTAGAGTGTTTTAATTATGGCCACACTTTGGCGTTGCTGCCAATGAATGGTGATGTTTCATCGGTGGTTTTAACCGTTCCAGCCAATAAGGCGGATGAGATGTTGAGTCTTACCGAAGACGATTTTAATGCGCTTGCAGCTCAAGGCTTTAATAATAAGCTGGGTGCGATGAAGCAAGTTGGCGAGCGCCATTCCTATCCACTAGTCGGTGTTCATGCGCAGCGCTTTAAAGCCAATCGATTTGCGCTTATCGGTGATGCCGCTGTTGGCATGCACCCAGTGACAGCGCACGGCTTTAACTTAGGCTTAAGAGGGCAAAATATTCTCGCAGAAAGTATTTATGAAGCCTTGGATAAAGGTGGCGATATTGGCGCAAGCATCGTACTTGCGCGCTTTGAGAAAAAACAGATCAATTTAACTCGACTGATGTTCTTTGGCACCAACGGTATTGTTGCTTTGTTTACCAACGATGATGCGATAGCTAAACAAGTGAGAAAATTTGTACTCAAGTTTGCCGATAAGTTTCCGCCAGTTAAGGCTTTGATTACACAGCATTTGACTGAATCGAAAAAAAGCAATTTACTCCCTTTTTGAGTTTAATAATTATGACCGGTGATTTAACCCATCTCAGGCGTGAGTTTCGCCAAAGCGGTTTGCGTAGAGACGAACTCGATGCCAGCCCTATTGTGCAATTTTCTCAGTGGTTTGCGCAGGCAAAAGAAGCGGGTGTCGTCGAGCCAAGTGCAATGAGTTTGGCTACGGCAGATGACGATAATATTGGTGTCCGTACAGTTTTATTGAAGTTTTTTGACGAAAAAGGCTTTGTCTTTTTTACTAATTACGATTCCACAAAATCACAGCAGTTGGGCTCGAGAGCGCAAGCGGCTTTATTGTTCCCTTGGCTTGCTTTGGAGCGACAAGTGAAAATTATGGGTAAAGTGGAAAGAATCTCAACCTTGGAATCCATTAAGTATTTTGCCTCTAGACCGAAAGAGTCACAGCTAGGCGCTTGGGCTTCTCAACAATCTTCCAGTATTTCTTCAAGAAGCTTGTTACTTAGCCAGTTTGAGTCTATGAAGAATAAGTTTGCTAAAGGCGAAGTGCCGTTGCCAGATTTTTGGGGTGGTTATCGTGTCATCCCCGAGACTATTGAGTTTTGGCAAGGCAGAGAAAATCGCCTTCATGATCGTCTTATCTATAAAAGAGAAGAGGGCGAGTGGATTGTTAGCCGATTGTCGCCCTGAGTGACGAAAGCACTTCGTCGGTTTTAGGCATCACGCCACGCCAGAAATAATACGCTTCTGCCGCTTGTTCAACAAGCATTCCTAAGCCATCACTAATGCCGCTGGCACCGCTTTGTTCGGCCCAATTCATAAAAGGTGTTTGTTGACCGTACATTAGGTCGTAACAAAAAGCACCTTCCGCAACTCCTGGCAATATCGCTGGCGTTTCGCCTGATAAAGAGGCACTGGTTGCGTTAATGACAATATCAAGGGGTTTGGCTTTGATTTGATCCATGCCAAAACCGCAAACCTTGCCGTGTTTTGC
>DUCF01000005.1:0-5931 GCA_012959965.1 Candidatus Thioglobus sp.
ATTAAAGCATCCGGTATTAATTCATAATTGGGTCACCGCAAAAGAAACCGCGCTCGCTAGGGTCCGCAGTCTGGAGACACCGATTAAAGGCTCTCTCGGAGCGTTCACACAAAGTGTTCGGCAAGTGTCGCAACACCTTAAAGAGTGGCGTGTTGCAGACAAGATTCAAAGTGCCCGCATTGAGCAACTGGAAGGCGAGGTTTCTGAGCTGTCCAACTGGTGTGACGATGAGAGCAATCTTGTTAAACCGTACCCTTGGAATGGTATCTATCAGTTTGCTGAAGATAATTTTTCTCTGGAATGCCAAGAAATGGTGGTTTCGCTTGTCATCGAGCCGCATGGCGCCTTGGTTGATGATTTGGCCGATACAATGCTTGCTACGACCGTGCCGCAATTTGAAGCCGGTATGTCACTTGCAATGCTAAAGTCGATTGTAAAAGATTATTACGCATGGGCGACCAGTATTGATTTTTCACTAAGTGAGTCGCAGCACTATTTTTGGTATTATTCAGAAGATAAGTTAGAGCCGCGTTTTGGCTCAAAAGGTGTGGACGATGGCGTGGATCAGGAAATGCCTCTGGCTATTGGCAGGGATGCAGATGATCTGAATGAGCAATTGAAAACAGCATTGGATGACAGTACAGTGGGCGAGTTTGTGTTGCAATGCCCGCAATTTAGACACATTATTCGTCGCATCCAAAACACAGCACTGAGGCCTTATGCGGAAGTGCAGGATAATTTACTCGGTGAGACGATGAGACCGTTAGATCTGTTGCGTTTTAAATTGGCATTTTTTGGCGCCTCAAAATTTGATCCAAAGTCCGATTTATGGACAAGAATTTCGATGTATCAAGGCGCACCGATGCCCGACCAACTCTCGTATGCTGATCACGATGATTGGGCTTTTCCAATTCGACCAAAAAATGTGTCCTAATGCCAGAACAGTTAACAATTTCGCTAAATGAAATTCTATTTATCTTCACTCGAGCGGGTTTTGGTGTCAATGCACCGATTGGTGTTTCTGAAGATTTTGCACGCAGTAATATGTGGCTGGCAGAGAATGGTTTTGACCCGTCTTTGTGTAGCGTTGCTGCACTTGACAGTCTTGATGAGGGCAAAAGCTCTTTGTCGATAGAACGGAGCGATGATGGTTTTAGTGGCCCGAGTTCTCAGTATTTATCTGCCCTGCAAGCCTCTGTTAGTGTGCTTGATGGTATTAAAGGCGAACAAAATGTCGAATTTACAGTTGCCAATGTTGATTCGCCGCTATTGGTGGTGGCGGCGCTGGGCGCCAATCAAGTTGAGAGCTGGAAGGTGTGTTGGTGTGACGAGGTGGGTGCAGATTTTCAGGTGAATTTTATGGCCAATGGCCAATGGCAAATCATCAGTGATAGCGCAAGCGCGATCGAACTTAGTAAGGGTGCAACAATGCAAGTGAGCCTGTTGGATGACACACAGCCTGCCTTAGAGGGTAATATACAGAGGTTTGACAGTAAGGTCGAAAAAGCAAAAATCCTGCAAACAGGCATCGCAGTACACCAACATTGGGATGCGATTTATGCCTATTTTTCTCGCTGTTTGGTGAAATCAACAGCAGAATCTCGCGCTTCTGGCGCAGGCGCAGGTTTGGTGGATACAGATTAATATTAAAGGGGTTACAGATGAGTACAACATTTTTAAATAGAGAAGAGATTGAGCAGGTGGCGATTAAGGCGCTAATGAATTCAGGCGCCAGTAAGACCGCTGCAAGCGCCCTTGCAAAAGGTGTTGCGGCTTCTGAAATGGATGGTATTGCCAGCCATGGCTTAGTTTATGTGCCAATTTATTGCGAACATTTGACTTGTGGTAAGGTCAATCCAAATGCAAAGGTTGTTGTTGATCATGCTGCGCCTAGTGCTATTGTGGTTGATGCTGACAGTGGGTTCGCTCACCCAGCGATTGACGCGGGTTTTGACTTGCTCATTGAAAGCGCCAAGAAAAACGGTTGTGCTGCGATGTCGATAAGAAATTCTTACAATTGTGGTGTGCTCGGTTTTCATTCAGAGCGTATTGCTAAAGCGGGAATGACCGGTCTAGGATTTACTAATGCACCGGCCTCTATCATGCCAGTTGGCGGTAACAAGTCGATTATTGGTACCAATCCTTTTTCTGTCGCTGTGCCGGATGGCAAGGGCGGTGTTGCTTTTGTTCTTGACCAGTCTGCCAGTGTGGTTGCCAAAAGTGAAATTAAGATGCATGCACAGGCCGGAAGATCAATTCCTGAGGGTTGGGCGTACGATGCAGATGGCAATCCAACAACGGATGCGGATGCTGCTATGAAAGGCTCTATGGCTCCAGTAGGTGGCTATAAAGGTTTTGGCGCGGGTTTATTGGTTGAAGTTTTTGCTGCTGTTATGGCAGGTGCTACGCTCTCTCAGGATGCCAGCCCATTCGCGGGCACTGCAGGTGGGCCGCCTAGAACGGGGCAATTCTTTTTTGCTGCCTCACCGGATGTTTTCTCACCGGATGTTTTTGGCGATCGAATTCAAACTCTAACCAGTTCTATTGTTGCTCAAGAAGGCGCACACCTTTCAGGCTCTGAACGTGTCTCAGCAAGAGCGGCTCATGAAGTCAATGGTGTCGAGGTAAGCGTTGCTTTGTTGGAGAAAATCCAAGCGATTTAATTCACCAGAGAGTTCAGTCAATTATTAGCCTCTCAGTTTGACTGGCTGGACTCCTCTGAAAAGTCATCACTGTGTTTGCCTATTTTGATTCTACGAGTGGTACCTTCAAGCTCTTGTTGATAGTCGCCTTTATTCATGCGCCCTTTGAGGTCATTCGTTCTTAAATCAAGTGTTGAAAGACCTATTTGTCCAGCCGCCCTCATGCCGGCATATCTTGCATCTGCGGTGATCTTCTTTTTTACTAGGTGCGGTTGCCAGTAATCCAAATCGTTAGACTTAGCGTCGCCCTCTAAACTAAGATAGTTGGCTTTTATCGCGCCATTAATAATCTCTGTGCCTCTAGAGGTTCGGCCAACTACAACATTGGTGCCTAGGTCATTTTCCATCATCTCTAGAGTCGGCTCACAGTTCGGCCACGTGTCTCCAGAAACAATGTCTGCAGCCTCACCCGAGCCATCTGGACAAATGCGACAGCGCCAAGGCATGTACCATTGTGAAGAATCTGTACCCCAGAAGTCTAGATAGGTTTTTGTGATTGTTTCACCGTTTTTGAAGCGAATAATGGTTGGCCCAGGACAGCCTTCGCCACGATAACTCACGCTTTGCACGTCATCCTCGTCGGCGCCAACAGATTTGAGAAAATTTTCCATCGCAAATGGCGGGAAAAAGCCGCCACAAATAGGTGTTAATAGCGCTTTAATTTGCCGGTCAATCCTTGAATCTTTTTTGCCGAGCAAGCGCACCGCTGAGATGTCACAGGGCTTGGCGACAAGGGCAATAGTAATACCGGTATCGAGTATTTTGAGCAAGTTTTCTAGTGGCGAAGTGGAGGCGTAGATGGAGCCACTGCTCTTAATAACATCGTCACTGGTTTGGCTTAATTGTGAATGACCAAAATACGCTTTTAGACCGCCACCAGCCACTTGCAAAATACCATCCACTTGCCTACTTTCCAATAAATACAGGCTGATTGCTGTGAGTCCACCGCCGGTAGCTGCTTTGTGCCGTATTTTTGCATCACTTGAATGCGCCCTCACTATTGTCTCTATCGGACCCCACGTTGGGTCGATGTTTTCTAAGTTTAGGACTTTGTCACTTGGCATGCCCGATTGCACAACACCAGGACAAAAGCCCTGCAAGTGAATATTTTGTTGCGAATTTAACGGCGTTCTTTCTGAGGGGCGCAAGTGGCCGGAGGGTGAAACTTGCATTTGAACTTGATTAGGAAAAACGCCAGCGCAGAGCCCGCAGCCGATACACAAACCCTCTTCGATAATTTGTTCAATGTTGTTATTTGTGGTCATTTTCAGAGCAATTAAATCAGAAATTTTTTAATTGCATTGTCATCAAAGGTGAAGCCGATTCCTGGGCGCTCTGGAATGTCAATATAGCCGTCGACAACGGATATTTTTTCATTGAATAGAGGCGCGTACCAAGGCATGTGTTCAATTGAAATGCAATTCTCGACAGAGCCTGCTATGCACAAGCTTTGTTCGGTGAAAATATGGGTAGAAATTGGTAAGTTGTAAGCTTCGGCCAAATGCGCTACTTTGCGCATTTCACTAAGACCGCCGATTCGCTGTAAATCTGGCATAAGGATATCACAGGCCTTAGCTTCAATCATGGCGCGCATGCCGTAACGAGTGTATTCAGTCTCACCTGAGGCAATGGGCATATCCAGTGCTTGGCGCACTTCGCTATGACCAACTAAGTCGTAGGCCGGCACCGGCTCTTCCAGCCAAAGAAGATCAAATTCTTGCAATTCTTTACCCAGTTTTATTGCTTGTTTTGGGGTTAGGGCTTGATTGAGATCCGCCATGAGTTCAACGTCCGACCCAATCGCACCTCGAAGTTGTTTGACGCGCTCGACGTCGTCTTTATAGTCTTTTGAACCCAGTCTAAGTTTCATTGATCTGTGACCCTGTTGAAGAAAAATATGGGCCTCTTCAATGAGCTCATCAATATTTTGTGCAAGCCACAAGCCGCCACTGGCATAGGTTTTTATCTTACTGCGACAGGCGCCAAACAGTCTGTGTAGTGGCAAATTAGCCGCTTTACCGACAATATCCCAAAGCGCTGTATCAATCGTGGAAAGCGCTGAAACGGTAACCCCTTTGTGACCAGTAGGATTTATTTCTCTCCAGATATCCTGCCAGATGGCCTCGATAAAATGTGGGTCTTTGCCGATTAGGTGGGGCGTAAAACCCTTTATCATTTCGTCAAAAGCTTTAATGCGGACGGCATTCAATGCAAATAGATAGGACTCACCCGTAATTCCCTCGTCTGTTTCAATGGTGAGCAATACGCAACCCACCGAGCGCATATCGTGAATGGCTGTTTTGATGGGTTTTTCGAAAGGCAGCTCGATAACCCTAGTTGTTAACCCGCTAATGATCATGTGTCAGCACGAATGTTATCTAAAAAGAAAGAATATACCGCTTGAATTAACGCACACCGTGATAAAAAACTATAGCACTTATCGAAAAAAACGATTTCAATGGGCAGTTGTAATCTGTAAATTTAGTGAATGATTTTTCTTAAAGCGCGTATGGCTGCTCTGTGCAATTTTGACTCGGGGGCGGCTGAGGGATAGCCCAGGTAGGTTGGGCGGTGAAAAGTAGGGGAGTTCTCAACCACAAACAATGTTTTGTCTTCAAGCATGTTCTTGACGGATCCCTCTATAAAGTAGCCTGAGCCGCCGTTCTTCAGAATATGATTGAGAGCGCTAGTTGCTACGCCAAAAGATATTTTAGGGATGTAGGCCTTAGGGAATGCGAGGTTGTGTTGGGCGCGGAATTCATCCCCCCAGTCAACAAACACGTAGCCATCCACCCTGCCCATCTCAAGAGTACGCGGCTCTGTAGCCACGAGAATCAACTTATCGTCCATTAACTGTTCTATATGGATATTAGGCTGGTGAATTGGACGATAAAGAATAGCCATATCAATATGGCCGTCTCGCAGTTGTGCCATCAATGGATCCGAATAATCACTAATTACTCTTGTTGCAATACTGGGCTCGGTTTTCCACATGATGTCTAGCCATTTGGGTGCGATATAATCCCAGTGATTCATTTGAATAGCAAAGCTAAAGACACCGGTCATATCGTCTGGTAAGGCAATTTCTTGACGCGCTCTTTCCCATGCTTGAACGGCAGCAACGGCGTGCTTATGAAAGAGCCTGCCAGCGGTTGTTAGCTCACAACCGTTACGTTTTCTAATAATAAGCGCTTGGTTGAGTTGTTCTTCGAGCGCCTTGATTCTAGCG
>DUCF01000005.1:5948-8403 GCA_012959965.1 Candidatus Thioglobus sp.
CAGTGGATTGAGTGACGTGTAATTTTTCGGCGGACGCTTGAAAGCTGCCAGAAGAACTGACCTCTAAAAAAGTCCGCATATGCTCAATATTCATTCAGCCTCCCTAACAAACTAAGCTATCCATTGAATATTCTGATTATACAAAACATATGGGGTTGATATATCGCTATTTTCGATAAGTGCTATAGTTTTTTATTGCAGTGCTTTTTGTCTCAGAGTGTATATTTATTTTTTTTAGCATTTATAAAATAGCGAATAGCATGACACTTCAACAAGAGCAAGAAAAAGTAAAGATTAACTTGGCGGCAATGTTTCGCCTAACCGCAATGAATGGTTGGGACGACACTGTCTGGAATCACATCACCGCTAGAGTGCCTGGCTCCGATCACCATTTCTACATGCATCGTTTTGGTCTGACTTATGAAGAAGTGTGCGCCTCAAACTTAATCAAAGTTGACGAAGAAGGTAATGTGTTGGAAGGCCCGAATGATGTCAATACTGCTGGATTTATCATTCACAGCGCTATTCATTTGAACCATCCGGAACATAAGTTTGTCTTTCATGCGCACCCTGCTAGCGCGATTGCAGCGACGGCGTTTAAAGAAATTCCATTTCTAGTTCAAGACTCTTCAATGCTTTATGGCAAGGTGGGCTATCATGATTGGGAGGGGCTTTCGGTAGATCCAGATGAGCGCCACCGAATTGCTGAAAATATGGGCGAGGGCGGCATGCTGGTTATGCGTAATCACGGTTTTTTAACAGCCGGTGCAACAGCGGGCGAGTGTTTTATGAAGATGTATTATTTGGTTCGGATGTGTGAGGTTGCATTGTCAGCGAAAGCGTCTAATCTCGCAGTAGATTCTGGTCCTGATCATTTATGGCCGATCGCCTCCAAGCAGTACGAGGCATTTTCACCAGGGGTGTATGAGTGGCCTGGTTTGTTGCGTCGTTGCGATCGTCTTGATCCTTCGTATAAACATTAAGAGGATTAAGTGTGTCTGAGTTTATAACACCATCAGCCTTTTCGGCGCTTGAAATTCCACTCGAAAGATTTCTAAATTTGGACGAGTTTCCAATCCATGATTTAACCAGCTCCAGAAGGGCAGAGCTGGTGGAGCAGTGTCGCCAGGGTTTGGACAAGTGGGGCTGCGCTCATGTTCCAGATTTTATTTTGCCCTCAGCTATTGAAGAGATGCATCAAGAGGCTTTGCGACTGATTGACAAAGGCTATGCGCGTGAAGCTCATGCTTGGGTGAATCCTTTTCTCACCAAAGAGGACACAAGTCTGGATAAAGACCACCCAAAACGCTTTTTTGAAGAGAGAACATCGTCTTTTATTAATTCCGACTTGCTTGAGGGGTGCTCTGTATTGAGAATGATTTACGACAGTGATGTGATGGTGCACTTCGTTGCTGAGTGCTTGAATGTTGGTCCGATTTATCGTTGGGCAGAGCCATTAGGGCGCAATCCGTATAGTGTGATGAAGGATGGCGATTATTTCCCATGGCATTTTGACGGCAATGACTTTACCGTGAGCATTCTTGTCAATGAGGCTGATGGAGGTGGTGATTTTGAGTATGTACCCGATATTCGCACCCCCCATAATGAGTGCTTTGATGATATTGGTGCAGTACTTCATGGTGAGCGTAAACGCGTTCGTGTGCTTAGTCTCAATACGGGTGACTTGCAAATATTTAAAGGTCGTTATTCGATGCATCGAGTGACGAAGACCAAAGGCAGCGAGCCTAGAATTATTGCCCTGCCTACTTATGTGACCAACCCATATTTGGTCAACAGGCCGCATCATTCGGAGGCTTTTTACGGCCGCTCAATGGACATTCACCACGAGCGAAACCTTGGGCGCCTGGACAAGTTAACAGATTAATGGGTTTTTTATGAATATTGGGTTTATCGGTCTTGGCAATATGGGTGCAGGCATGGCGCTCAATTTACTAAAGCGCTGCCAAGAATCTGGCGACACACTTATTGTTTTTGATATTAATGAAGTAGTATTGGCAGACTTGGTTGCCAAAGGCGCGGTTAATGGTCGGAGTGTTGCCAAGTTGTGCAACCAGTGCGAGATATTGTTTACTTCGTTACCAAGCTCTAAAGAAGTCAATCTGTTGGCTTTTGGCGACGATGGAATTCTTACCAATCTTAAAAAGGGTGCGACCTGGTTTGAAACCAGCACCAATGAATTGTCAGAATGGCAAAAAGTTAAAAACGAAGCGCCGAGCCACTTGATCTTGGTCGATGCGCCAGTCAGTGGTGGTGCTGAGGGTGCCCTGGCAGGAACACTGGCGATTTTTCTCGGTATTGATGTGGATGTGCTCAGCCAGTTTGAATCTATATTGAGCAGCTTCGCTGCAAGAGTGGTGCGCATGGGTCCTTCTGGCGCCGGTTACGTCACTAAATTAGCGCAGCTGCATCTTAACTATTTGGTTGCCCAGGGTAT
>DUCF01000006.1 GCA_012959965.1 Candidatus Thioglobus sp.
TTTTACGAAAAAAACGAAGCCCATTATAACAAGGATTAAGAATGACGGATTGGTTGGCACGCTGGCAAAATAATAAAATTGGATGGCATGCCGATACTGTTAATCGATCGTTGGTTGATTATTTTGAGTTGCTAGAGTTAGCATCTGGGGCAAGTGTGTTTGTACCACTTTGTGGCAAAAGTATCGACATGATTTACTTGTCAGAAATGGGCTTTTCAGTGATTGGTGTGGAATTGAGCTCTGTTGGTGTTGAGCAGTTTTTTGTTGGCAATGGCCTGCAGTACTCGGTTAGTGAAATTGACGAATTTGTGCTTTATCGATCCGATCGTATTAAGATTTACTGCGGTGATTATTTTAAATTGACCGCCAAGCACTTGTTGAGCGTGTCCGCTGTTTATGATCGAGCGTCATTGATAGCGTTAGACCTGAAGTTAAGAGAAAAATACGCACAGCATTTAGCTGCTATAATACCGCGTGATGTGCGAATTCTGTTGTTAACACTTATTTATCCGCAGCATCAAATGAGCGGCCCACCTTTTTCCGTTAGCAATTCGGAGGTTGAGTCGCTTTTTAGTTCGGCTTTCAAGTATCGACAATTGCACTGTTTTAACGATATTGATAATGAGCCTAAATTTCTGCGCGCTGGCGTAGATTGTGTTGAGAATGCAGCTTATTTGCTGCAAAAAGGAAGAGAGTAATGGCAAAAAAAATGACGGGCATAGTCGCTCAATTTGGTACAAAGGGATACGGCTTTATCACTGGTGATGATGGTGAGAAGTATTTTGTACATCAAAAGAACGTTTACAACAAATCACGCTTAAGCGGTGATACTAGAGTTGTGTTTAAAATAGAAACTTCAGACAAGGGTCTTGTTGCTGTTGATGTCAAGCTTGAGAAAAGCGCCGAGGATAAGAAGCCGCTAACCGATAGCACGATTAAGTTAATGTTCACCTTCTTGCTGGTGATGCAAATTATCACATCCTACTACGCATTTTTTAGATGAAAAAACTGATCGTTTTTGCTTTGACGATCGTTTTATCGGGTTGTTTTTCAACCCCTGCAAGAGAGGTTGTTGATATTTGCCAACTCCTTGATGAAGAGGTTAGCTGGTACCAAGCCGTTAAAAAAAGCGAACAGAAATATCAAGTGCCAATGAATTTACAATTGGCTATTATTTACCAAGAATCGCATTTTGCCTCTAGAGCGCAACCAGCAAGAGCCACCTATCTTGGCTTTATACCAGGACCAAGGCCCAGTTCTTCTTACGGCTATGCGCAAGCAAAAACTGAAACTTGGGAGTGGTATCAGCTGAAAACCGGCAATAGCGATGCCAGTCGTAGTAATTTTTCCGATTCAGTCGATTTTGTTGGTTGGTATGTCAATCAATCGAAAGTCCGCTCTAAAATCTCTAAATCGGACGCTTACAACCAGTATTTAGCTTATCACGAAGGCCATAACGGCTTTAACAAAAAAAGCTATAAAGACAAGGCTTGGTTGCTAAAAGTTGCAAAGCAAGTTGAGAAAAAATCGAATGATTACAAGCGACAACTTTCCAAGTGTCGAGCGCATTTAGATAGCAATAGGTTGTGGTCGTTCTTCTAAATAATGTGGTTTAAGGTATTAGAGAAGCCACCTGAGCCGAACGCCATGGCTGAGATCTCTGTTGGCGATAATCAACTTGTTTTAACAAATTACAATGGAAAGCTTTATTGCTTTAATAACCGCTGCCCGCACGAAGATTTCCAGCTGAGCTTTGGTTGCGTTCAAAAAGGCAAAGTAAAGTGCTCTCTGCATGGATTTTCTTTTGATCTTGTCAGTGGTGAAAGCTCTGAAGAGGGTGTTGAGTCGCTAAACTTATTTCGCGTTAAAATAGAGAAAGATGTTATTTACGTTGAGATAAACCCCGACCAATGAGCGCACAAACTTTAATCCATTCTATTATTCAAAGAATCGCCACCGGCCCCGAGTTAAGTAAAAATATTGAACTTGAGGAGGCCAGTGCTGCAATGAGCGCCATTCTTGATGGTGAGATAGATGACGTTCAATCGGCTATTTTTTTGATAGCGCTACGAATGAAGCGAGAAACCGTTGAGGAGAATTTTGGAATACTGGACGCTCTATTACAAGCAACGGGCTGCCAACAAGCCGATATAGAGGATTTGGTTGACTTAGGTGACCCTTACAGTGGCTACAATCGATCGATTCCTATTTCAGCTTTTTTGCCGCCGTTATTAGCCGAACTGGGCTTGCCATGCATTATTCATGGATTGGATGGTGTTACACCCAAGTTTGGCCTTACTCACAAACACGTTAATCAGGCTTTGGGTAACAAAACTGAGTTAAGTGTTGGAGAGGCAAAGACACAACTTGAAGACAATCAAAAAGGTTGGGCCTATCTTGATCAAAGTCGCTATTGTGCGTCACTGCATGCCCTGGTTCCTCTGAGAAATAAGATTGTCAAAAGAACGGTTGTGAATACTGTGGAGAGTCTTATTGGCCCAATCAGGGCGAAGTACACACATTCTATTTTGGGCTTTGTGCATAAGCCTTATCCGCCCATTTATGCCGCTTTAACAGCGAGAGCTGGTTTTGATACCAGTTTGGTTATTCGGGGTGTTGAAGGGGGTGTTGTGCCTTCATTGCGCCAAAAAGGTCTGATGATCTCTTATGTGGGTGAAGTGGAAAGAGCTCGAGTAGAAATAGACCCTAAGGCTATGGGTATAGAGCAGGCGTTAAGAGCAATTGCTTTTCCTCGAAAAATGACCACGGATAGCGATAAGGTGGCCCTCGCAGAGTATACAGTTACCCTGGGAAGGGCTGCACTTTCGGGTGAAAAGGGTATGTTTTATGATGGCTTGGTTTATACAGCGAGCCTCATCCTTTGGCATCTAGGAAAAACCATAGATTTGACTTGTGCTGCGGACCAAGTTAGAGAGGTTCTGGATTCGGCTCGGACACTTAAAAGACTCTAAAGGCGATAGACCTTAGCCAACGATACCGCCCTTGATTAATTGCTTTATTTTGTCATCACTGTAGCCCAGATCGTCAGAAAGTATGGTGGCGCCATGCTGTGATAGGTCCGGCGAGGCAGAATTGTATTGAAGTGGCGTTTCGGATAGATTAATAGGTGAGGCGATGGTTTTAATCAGTTTACCATTGCTGTCTGGAACCTCTCTAACAAGATTTCGATGTTTGATTTGGTCATGATTGAAAACTTGTTCTAACGTGTTGACACGGCCACATGGAACACCACGAGCCCTTAAGCTCTCAACCCACCAATCGGTTGTATGGCCCGCCATGCATTCAGCCACCAGTGGAATTAAAGCTGCTCGATTAAGTACGCGCTGTTCGTTAACAACATAATTTGGATTATCGGCAAGCTCTGGGCGGCCTGCAAGTTCACAAAATTTTCGGTATTGAGTGTCATTTCCAATCGCTAAAATTATGTCTCCATCAGCGGTTTTAAAGGTTTGGTAGGGCACAATATTGGGGTGGCCATTGCCACGCCTCTTGGGGTTCTCGCCAGTCGCCAAATAATTCATACCTTGGTTGGCGAGGGTTGCTGCCTGTACGTCAAGTAAGGCGATATCAATATATTGCCCTTTGTTGGTGTGGTTTCGAGCAAGTAGCGCGGCGAGTATCGCGTTACAACTGTAAAGACCTGTCATCACATCAGCAAGGGCAACGCCTACCTTCATGGGTTCGCCATTAACCTCTCCTGTAATACTCATCAGCCCACCTTCGGCTTGAATCATTGCATCATACCCCGCTCTATTAGAGGCTGGACCGGTTTGGCCAAAGCCTGTGATAGAGCAGTAGACTAAATTCGGATTAAGTTTTTTGAGTGCTGGATAATCCAGGCCGTATTTAATAAGACCGCCTACTTTGAAATTCTCAATAACAACGTCCGCGGTACTGATCAGTTCTTGGATTATTTTTTGACCAGATTCGTGTCTTATATCAATCGCAATTGATTGTTTGTTGCGATTTACACAATGAAAATAGGCGGATTGAGGGGGCTGAGAATCGCTCTGCTCTTTTATAAAGGGCGGCCCCCAAAATCTCGTGTCATCTCCTTTAACGGGTTGCTCAACTTTGATGACTTGAGCGCCCATATCAGCCAACATTTGTGAGGCCCAGGGTCCAGCTAAAATACGACTTAGGTCAATAACTTTAATGCCTTGAAGTGCTTCGGCCATTAGAAGAATGCCTGCAAGCCAGTGATGGCCTTTCCCAGAATAAGTGCATGCACATCATGTGTGCCTTCATAGGTATTAACCGCCTCGAGGTTCATCATATGACGAATGACACCAAATTCATCATTAATGCCATAGCCGCCATGCATGTCTCTGGCATTGCGTGCAATATCTAATGCTTTTCCACAGTTGTTGCGCTTCATCATGGAAATTAGCTCGACTGGGCATTCGCCGTTATCCATAAGTCGACCCATTTGCAGGCAGCCCTGCAGGCCAATACTAATTTCAGTTTGCATGTCAGCCAGTTTTTTTTGAATGAGCTGATTTGCTGCTAGAGGCCTATTAAATTGTATTCTGTCTAGGGTGTAATTTCGTGCTGCCTCAAAGCAGAACTCGGCGGCACCAAGAGAACCCCAAGCAATACCATAGCGCGCCTTATTTAAACAGCCAAATGGTCCGCCCAAACCACTTGTGTCAGGAAAATGATTGTCTTCTGGTACAAAGACGTTATCCATAACAATCTCGCCAGTGATTGAGGCGCGAAGTGAGAATTTACCCTCAATTTTCGGAGCCGATAAGCCCTCCATCCCTTTTTCAAGGATGAAGCCACGAATAACACCTTCTAACTTAGCCCAAACAACAAAGACATCAGCAATCGGCGAATTGGTGATCCACATTTTGTTGCCTGTTAGTCGGTAACCGCCGTCGACTCTTACTGCACGGGAGGACATTGAGGCTGGGTCACTTCCTGAGTTCGGTTCGGTCAAGCCAAAGCAGCCAATCCAATCACCAATTAGTAGTTTTGGTAAGTATTTTTTTTTCTGCTCTTCAGTTCCATAGCTATAAATGGGATGTATAACTAGAGAGGATTGAACGCTCATTGCGCTGCGATAGCCACTATCTACGCGTTCAACTTCACGAGCAATCAGCCCGTAGCTTACATAGTTGACTTCACTGCCACCATATTCTGCAGGCAATGTCGCCCCCAAAAGGCCTAATTGACCGAGTTCGGTCATAATATCACGATCAAAACTCTCGTTTCGATTTGCCATTAGTATGCGCGGCATAAGATTGGACTGACAATAGTCATGAGCTGTGTCTCGTATAAGCTTTTCTTCGCCCGTTAGTTGCCCCTCTAAAAACATAGCATCTTGCCAGTTAAACGGTGTAAATGATCTTCCCATATCGCACTCCTAATTATCAATAAAATTTGTGATCACAAACGGATTATAGCGAAATAAATTTGCTATGATTGCAAAAAAAATGAGAGACAAGAAAAAGTGTGTTGTTTTATTCAGCTGGAGAATTGCTTGGCGTTTAAATTGGCGTATTCGCCAGATTGAGAGAGTAGCTCTTCATGAGAACCTTGCTCAATAATCTCACCTTCTTTTAAGACCACAATACGATCTGCATTTTGAATGGTGCTAAGTCTGTGGGCAATGATGATGGTTGTGCGACCCTCTTGCATTTTGTCAATTGCCGATTGAACTAATCTTTCGGTGGCTGAATCAAGCGCCGAAGTTGCTTCGTCCAGAATTAAAATAGGACTGTCTTTGGCAATCGCTCTGGCAATGGATAATCGTTGACGCTGACCACCTGAGAGCGTGGTGCCATCTTCGCCAATTTCTGTGTCAAAGCCGTTATCCAGCTTGTTGATAAATTCCACAGAATTGGAAATATCTGCAGCCTGCTCAATGACCTCAATCGACATCGTATCGCCTTGACCCAGTGCTATATTATTCTTAACAGTGTCGTTAAATAAACGCACGTTCTGGTCAACAAAAGAGATTTGCGAGCGCAACGCAGTGAGCTCAATATCGCTAATATTTTGTTGGTCTATTGAAATGCTTCCCGCCGTGGGGTTGTAGAAGCGCGCTATCAGGCTTACCAGTGTTGTCTTGCCACTGCCCGTGCTACCGACAAGAGCGATAGTTTCACCTTGTTTGATATCTAGGTTGATATTATTGAGTGAAGCTCTTTCACCATCGTAGCTAAAACAGACGTTTTTAAAGCTAATTTCACCCTTAATATTGTTTAACGATGTTGTGCCTATATTGGGCTCGGATTTTTCATCAATGAGTGCAAAAACACTTTGCCCTGCGGCAACGGCCTGTTGAAAAGGTTTGTTGATATTAATCAGATTTTTAGCCGGTTTAACCAGCATACCCATGGCCATAAAAAACGCCAAGAAATCACCGGCACCCATTTTAAAGGTGGTGGAAGAAAGGTAGACAACAGAAGCAAGAGATAGACCAATTAGCGAGTTTACAAAAGCGGTGTTGACAGCGGTTGACATGTCGACCTTAAAGCGTTGCTGGCGAATGATGTTGATGAGTGATCTAAACTTTCCACTTTCTGCTTTCTGCGCATGATAGATTTTCACTAGGTCATTGCTTGAGATATTTTCATCCAGAAGGTGTGTCATTTTCCCCATTGAGGTTTGAACCTTCTCAGAGGCCGACCTCATGCGAATACTGGAGGCTTTTACAGCAATATATACCAGGGGCATAAGCACCAATAAGATGAGACTAAGGCGATAATCTTTGTAGAATAAATAGCCGGTTAATATTAACACCATTAAAGATGATTTAATAAACTCCAGCCAAATGGTAGAAGCTGCAAGGGCAATTTGCTCGACATCGAAAGTCAGTTTTGACAGCGTGCCACCGGTGGTGTTTTTGTCAAAGTATGACTTTGGTAGTTTGAGCAGTTTGGCGAACATGTCTACTCGAAGATCCATAATAACTTTATTTGAAACCCAAGAACTTGCACCAACCGAGGTAAGAGCGAAAATCGAGCTTAAAATGATGAGTAAGAACAGACCAACAGCGTAGGTGAGGGAAGTGGTATCAGTACGGTTGTCGACAAACAGTTTATCAACAATTTGACCGGTAATTTCTGGGATGATAGCTTCAAGAATGGTAGCACAAACCATCATTAAAGAGATAAACACAAGCTTGCCAATATGGGCTTTAATATAGGGATAAAGCCGCTTTATAAATTGTCTATAACCCATTGTGATTACTTTGATTTGATGTGTCCATATTCTACACAAATTTGTGTATCATAACTATTTCAAACTTGTTAGTTTTTCATGACAAAATTCATCTTTATCACCGGTGGTGTTGTTTCTTCTTTAGGTAAGGGAATCGCCTCCGCATCTTTAGCCTCGATCCTTGAAACACGCGGGTTAAACCTTACTCTTCTTAAGTTAGATCCCTACATTAATGTTGACCCTGGAACGATGAGTCCCTTTCAACATGGTGAGGTTTTTGTCACCAATGACGGCGCTGAAACGGATCTAGATTTAGGTCATTACGAAAGATTTGTTCGTATTCAAATGGGCAAGAAAAACAACTTTACTGCGGGTCGAGTTTACGAAAATGTTATTGCTCGTGAACGTCGCGGCGATTATCTCGGTGCCACGGTACAAATCATCCCTCATATTACCGATGAAATTAAACGCCTAGCAAAAGCCGGTGCTGAAGGTGCTGATATTGCTCTTGTTGAAATTGGCGGTACTGCAGGTGACATCGAGTCGTTGCCTTTCTTGGAGGCGATTAGACAAATGAGCCTTGAGTTAGGGCGTGAAAATACTCTGTTTATCCACTTAACACTTTTGCCATACATTAAAGTGGCGGGCGAGCTAAAAACCAAGCCCACACAGCACTCGGTGAAAGAGTTAAGAGGTATTGGTATTCAGCCCGATATCTTGATCTGTCGTTCAGAGCATCCTTTGCCTGATGCAGAGCGCAAGAAAATTGCCTTGTTTACCAGTGTGCCAGAAAATTCTGTATTTACATCTTTAGATGTGGACACTATTTATAAAGTACCAAGAGCCCTTCATGAGCAGGGCTTGGATGATATTGTTATATCAAAATTGGGCCTTGCATGTAAGGCGACCGATTTAAGTGAATGGGACAATGTTGTCTCCAGACTTGAGCGACCAAATCACAGCGTTGATGTAGCTATGGTTGGTAAATACATGGATTTAACTGAGTCTTACAAGTCTTTATCTGAAGCCCTAATACACGCGGGTTTAAACACCCAAACTAAAGTAAATATCCATTATTTTGACTCTGAAGAGATTGAGAAAAACGGTACCGAATGCTTAAGTGAGATGAGCGCTATTCTTGTGCCTGGCGGATTTGGCCTTCGTGGTATTGAAGGTAAGATTGAGGCGGTACGCTATGCGCGTGAAAACAATGTGCCGTATCTCGGTATTTGCCTCGGCATGCAAGTAGCAGTTATCGAATTTGCACGTCATGTGGCTGGTCTTGATAATGCCAATAGTACTGAGTTTGATCTTGAAACGCCCAACCCTGTTATTGGTTTAATTACCGAGTGGAAAGACGAAGATGGTAGCGTGCAAACACGTGATGATAAGTCAAATATTGGCGGAACAATGCGCCTTGGTGGCCAAGAGTGCGCCTTAGTGAAAGGCTCTAAAGCTCGAGAAATTTACGGTGAAGATATGGTCACCGAGCGCCATCGCCATCGTTATGAGGTTAACAATAAGTTGATTGGTGTAATTGAAAAAGCAGGTCTAAGCATCTCTGGCAGATCGCAAGATGGTTCGTTGGTTGAAATGGTGGAGATTGCTGATCACCCTTGGTTTGTCGCTTGCCAGTTCCATCCAGAATTCACTTCAACACCAAGAGATGGTCATCCATTATTTGAGAGCTTTGTTAATGCTGCAAAAGAAGCGCACAACTTAATTCTCAGTTAATAGTAGAGCTCTTACTTCTTTTTCTTAGTAAACTTCATCATCCTTCTTCTTTTTTGAATCTGGCGCTCGGATAACTTGTTCTTCTTATCCTTGAACGGGTTTTCACCGCTTTTGAATTCAAATTTAATCGGTGTATTGGTAAGACCCAATGCACTGGTGAAGAAGTTTTGCAAGTAGCGACCGTAAGCGTTTGGAATGCTGTGGAGGTGGTTACCATGCACAGTGAAAGTTGGTGGAAAAAATCCAGATTGGTGGATGTATTTTAGCTTTAAGCGTCTACCCGCTACAGGAGGCGGTTGGTGTCCTTCGTTGGCCTTGGCCAAGATCTCATTTAGCATGGGAGTGCCAAATTTTGCACCGGCATTTTCATAGGCTTTATTGATGGGTCCAAACAATTTACCAACACCAGAGCCGTGCAATGCTGAGATGTAGTGAACCGAGGCGTAATTAACAAAAGACAGTTTGATGTCTAGTTTTCGCTTGACTTCACTTTTCTGATATTCGTCCAGACCATCCCATTTGTTATTGACAATCAGTAACGCTCGACCTTTGTCGGCAACCATGCCTAATAGGGTTGCGTCTTGCTCGGTAACACCTTCGCTGGCATCCAATATAAGAATGACCACGTGGCAATTTTCAATCGCTTCAATTGCTTTTAGAATACTAAATTTTTCAATTTTATGATCCACACTGCGCTTACGTCTAATGCCTGCAGTATCTATTAAGGTGTAGAGTTGGTCGTTACGCTCAAAAGGGATGAAAATCGTATCACGCGTTGTGCCAGGTAGATCGAGAGCCAAGACACGATCTTCGCCTAAAATGCGGTTGATTAAAGTTGATTTTCCTACATTTGGGCGCCCAAGAACGGCAACCGCAATGCCTTCAATTTCTGGCTCAATATCATCCGTTGGTGCGGGCAAAAGTGGCAGTGTTAAGTCAACCAATTCTTCAATACCTTTGCCATGTTCAGCGGAAATAGGGACAGGTTCGCCAAGACCGAGTTCGTAAAATTCAGCTAAGGAGGCAGGAGTTGAGCCTTCGGCCTTATTACAAACCAAGATCAGTGTTAGTTTCAGTCTTCTTAGTTGTCTTGCAAGCTCGTGATCAAGTGCAGTAACACCGTCTCTAGCGCTGACAATAAAGTAGACAACATCAGACTCATCTAAAGCGCTTAGAACTTGGCCATGAATGCCTGAGTCAATCATATTGTTTTCGTTGGTTAGTCCGCCGGTATCAATAATCGAACACGGAACGCCATCGTCTAAATCGATAGTTGCGTATTGTCTGTCACGCGTTAAGCCTTCAAAGTCAGAGACCAGTGCTTGACGAGATTTACTTAGGCGATTGAACAGGGTAGATTTGCCCACATTAGGGCGTCCAACGAGCGAGATAACGGGTAGGCTCACGATAAATTACCGGTTTGTTTAGAGGTTATTACAAAAATCTCTTTTAATTAAGATCGTCTAACTTGATTTGAATTAACTGCGACAAGGTTGAATTTGCAGTGACACTGTTAAGCGCAAGAGTGTAGTGAGTTTGAGCATTGGCGGTATTGCCAAGATCGACGTAAATATCACCTTTCAGGTTGTTAACGAGGCCAGAAAAATTAGTGCCGCTATGTGAATCTAGGGTGGAGAGTGCACTCTCGTGTTGACCCAGTTGTAAATAAACTGAGGCTGCACGAAGCGTTGCTATTGAGCTAATTGCAATCTCATCGCTTGAGATTAAGGGCTCTATTAAGCTAAGCGCTCCATTGTAGTTTTCTGCATCAAATAACTGTTTTGCCATCACAAGTATTGCTTGGTCAGCATACGAGCTTGAGCCATAGTCGGCCAATAATTGGTCGTAAGCGCCTGTATTGCTAGTGTCAGTCGCGTAGTTTAAGTATAGTGTCCTGGCATTTTCAGCCTCTTTATCTTGAACGTCAGCGTAATATCCCAAGCCCCAAATTGCTGAAAGACCAATGACAATACCGGCAACTATTTGCATGCCGTTGTTTTTTAGCCACTTTGAAATTTGTTCGACTTGCTCTTCTTCTGTGCCGCCGATATTGATAAAGTTTTTCATAAAATCTCCTGAAGATGGGCAATGATACCCTCTAGCGATATTAATTGTTGATCACCTTGGCCTTTCAGCGGCTTGATGCTAATATGATTGTTATTGATTTCTTCTTCACCAAGAATTAAAGCAAAGTCTGAATTCGACTTATCCGCTTTTTTCATCTGCGATTTTAGGCTGCCCATACTGATGTCGTTGATCACAATCACTTCAGGTAACTCCTGGTGAATGTCGTTACAGATTCTCATCGAGGCTTGTTGCGCCTGCTCACCTAGTGCGACGAAATACAGACTTGGCAGTTGGTGTGTCAGTGATTCGGATTGCTCGCTAATAAGCAACATTAAGCGCTCTAGACCCATCGCAAATCCAACGCCAGGTGTTGGTTTGCCGCCCATTTGCTCAACTAGGCCATCATAGCGTCCACCCGCACAAATTGTGCCTTGTGCGCCAAGGTCGTTGGAAATCCACTCAAAAACGGTTCGGTTGTAGTAGTCTAGACCCCTAACAAGTCTTGGATTGACAGTGTAGTCAATGCCCAAACAATCAAGATAGCTCGTAAACTCTGAAAAATGTTTGGCAGAATCTTCGTCTAAGTGGTCTATCATTTTTGGCGCATTAGTAATCAGCGTCGCCATGTCGGTATTCTTAGAATCCAAAATACGCAATGGGTTGGCTTCAAGACGGTGCAAGCTGTCTTCGTCAAGGTCGTTTTTATGTTTAGAGAAGTAGTTATAAAGTAACTCTCTGTATTCTTTTCTGGTTTCGTTCGAGCCCAGGGAGTTAACCTCTAAAGTAACTTTTTCAATCCCTAGTCTTTGCCAAAGTTGCGACGTCATGGCAATCAACTCGGCATCAATTTTTGCCTCTGTTGCGCCAAATATTTCTACACCCACTTGGTGGAATTGGCGATAACGACCCTTTTGTGGACGCTCATGCCTAAACATGGGTCCTTGATAAAATACTTTTTGAATGCCTTCTCTAGGTAAGTTGTGCTCAATCATCATGCGCACACAGCCAGCAGTGCCTTCCGGACGCAAGGTCAGTGAGTCACCGCCAAGGTCTTGCCAAGTGTACATCTCTTTTTCGACAATATCGGTGACTGCGCCAATTGCCCGAGTGAATGTTTCGGTTTTTTCGACGATTGGTGTGCGGATATTTTTGTAGCCGTAAGAGATTAACAGCTTGTTAATAACCCCTTCCATGGCCAGCCAAAGATTGGAGTCTTTGGGCAGGAGGTCGTTCATTCCTCTAATCGCTTGTATTTTCTTGCTCATGTTGCTGTTTGTTTTTGTATGAAGGGTATTTTACCTTTGAAACACTTCCTCTTGTAAGGCCAATAAACGGCAGAAATGCCAAGATTTCCTATTTCGAAAAACGCTTTTTAACTGGGTCGTAAAACAACAGGATAAGACTAATAACGATTATGGCGAGAACAAGTCTAAACGTAATCAACACAGTAATATTCGCCCCAAAAAGTACAAACAACAAGGGGTCTTCAATCATTGCGTGAGCAACCATCAAGAAACAACAAATAGACAAAATTTGTTTCCTTGATAAATTCTTGGCTTCTTTTAGCAAAATACCTGAGCCATACAGAATACCCAGCAGGGCGCCGGATACTAGGGCAATGACTGGGCTTAAGTGCTTGTCAAAACTTTGCACAATGCGAAAGCCCTTGATGCCTTGATTGACAAGCAATACTACACTGACTAGAAAGACAATTTCTAATGTTAATGTCAGTCCGTTGATTAGTGTTGTATAGAAAAACACAAAAACATCACTGCCTTGAGTGAGTGTGAGTGGCTGGAGAATCTGTTGTACTTTATCGGGGTCGTCAAACAACATCTCTTTAGGAATAAATTGCAAAGGCAAAAGTACAATAAAAGCCATGGAAAGGCGAAACAGGGTTGAAAACCGCCAGCCGATGCCGAGCTTTTTCAAAACAGCTGACTCAACCGGCATCGCATGTGCCACCCCTAAAAACAGACCAAGTACCGTCCATTCGTAAACACTAAGACCAAGAGATGCGCCAAGCGCAATGGCGCCGTACAGATTAAATAACATGCCTACGGCAATTGCCAGTGCCGATTCTGGCGGGAGATTTAACGCCTGACTGATGGGTTCAAAAATAAAAGCAAAGTACTTCAGTAGATCAAAATAGAGCAATGTTTCCGCCAAAATAAAATACGGTAGAATGGTTTTTATAATGATTTTTGAGGTGGTTGCCCACGCCTCAATATAGGCTTTGAGGTCAAAGGAAAACATAAAATTATTTGTTTTTTATGCCGCTTGGGACATGGCCCGTCGGTACGTATTTCGACGCTGAATGACAGTGCTGATGCTGATCGTCAAAGAAAATATCCGCAGCAAACTCTCTTAAGAAGACGCCCTTGTCTAATCCGCCCAGAAAAAATGCCTCATCAATACGGATTCCCCATTCACGCATGGTGTGAATGACTCGCTTGTGGGATGGCGCTGAGCGTGCGGTAACCAAAGCCGTACGGATTGGGTTGTTTTCCTCGGGGAAAGTAGATTGAATTTTTTGTAGTGAAGCTAAAAATGATTTAAATGGTCCGGCCTTTAACTCGATATTGGCGGATAGCTTTTCATTCTCTTCGAAAGCTTCAAGTCCATGCTCCTGAAAGATTTTCTCAGATTCATCTGAGAAAATAACCGCATCGCCATCGAAAGCAATTCTAAGCTGAGAAGGGTGAACATTATCCGATTTTGATTCAACAATAGAGGCTGCTGCAAAGCCAGACTCGAGAGCCTTTTGCACATCGTGATAGTTGCTTGAGAGAAATAAATCGGCTTCAAAGGCGCCGACAAAGGGGTGGGTACTTTCACCTCTAGTAAAGGCTGCCCTTGATATGTTTAAGCCGTAGTGCTCGATTGAATTAAAAATTCGCAGGCCCGTATCAGCGCTGTTACGAGACAATAGAATAACGTCAATCGGGGTTTTGTCACTGTTGAGCGCAAGGAGTTTTTTCACTAAAGTAAAGCCAACCCCAGGCTCTAAGACAATATCCTCGTTTTCTTGTTGGTGTTTGGCGTAAGCCTCAACACCTTTGTCTTTGTAAATTTGATGGGACTCGTCAAGGTTGAGCAGCGCCCTTGAGGAAATGGCAATGACTAATTTAGTGTTATCGTTTGTTATTTGCTTCTCTGCCATGTTGCGCCATTGTACCTATCAATGCAGTAGTCAAGCCACCTTAACATAAAGTGATTTAACTCCCACTGCAAAGCCAAATCAGAGCAATTACTTTTATTGGGATGGTCGCTATTAATCTTGGTTTCTTCACAAATAGAAATGACCTCTAATAACTTAGCATCGAAATACAGTTTAAAGCGAATATCCGGGCGATTAATACTCGCGCCATCTAATTTGTGTTTATGGGTTAGTGTGTAAGTGCCGGTATAAGGGGATTTTTCATGGCAAATTAAATGCAGATTATTGCGTTCATCTTTAAGGGCTACGTGGTCATCTTTGATGCCGGGTAACAGTGGAATAAGGCGGCAAATTTTTTGAAAGTTACTCTCAAATAACTCGCAAATATTCGAGTAATTGACCGTTCTTTCTGCGTCATAAATAGCTTTCGTCAAGTCTTCGTCGCGCATTATAGCCAGTGAGTTTTGCATTCAATTTTGCCATTTGAACGCAGTGTGTAATGATTGTAGCCAATATTATCTGGGCCGTTAAATTGTATTGCAGTGGAAGGGCATGAAAAAAGAGAGACGCCATTATAATCAAAGGCTTCGCTTTGGTGTGCGTGTCCCCACAATATCGCTTTAACTTGTGAATATTGCTCAACGACTTCAAATAAATCCTCTGGATTTTCAAGTGATAATTTATCATCCCAGTCACTGTTCATCGAGACAACAGGGTGATGTAGACAGACAACAGTGTATTTTGCATTTGAGTTACTGATGGCCCCATCTAGAAAGTGCAATTGATCTTTACTAAGAAGGCCGCTAACTTTGTTAATTTGCACCGAATCTAGGGTGATGATTTGCCAATCGTCCAATTGAAAAGTCCTTTGCAGTTCGGTATTAAAAGCTGATGATAAATTGTCCTTATCATCATGATTTCCCGGCATAACGTGAATATCGGCCTCAATAGTCGTAAGGCTTTTTTGCAATTTATTGTATGAGTTTAGCGTGCCGTTGTGGGTTAAATCACCGCTAATCAGGAGGGCGTTAAATTCTCGATTTTTTATATCACTAAGAATGCGTTTAAGATTTGCAGTGGAATCAACACCCATTACATTTATTTCATCATCAATATGACAATCACTGATTTGAATAAAAGAGGTATTCATATAGAGGGTAATGCGTATGCAGCGACAATAAAACTTAGAAAGGTTCTTGGTCGAAGTGTGTCATATTGTTGAGATAGGCCGTGTCCATTTGGTCATCGGTGACGTTTTGGAACTGGTCTTCAAAAGCCAGGTCTTCGAATCGTGCGTACTGACCAATAAAGGCAAGTTTTATATTGCCGGTTGCACCGTTACGATGCTTGGAGATTTTAAGGTCTGCCTTGCCAATTTCTTCCGGGTTGGAATAGCTGTCGTCGTGATATTGTTCGTCACGATAGATAAAGCCGATAATGTCGGCGTCTTGCTCGATCGAGCCGGACTCTCGTAAATCGGCCATTTGTGGCATTCTGCCTTTGCCCGTTTTTGGTCGTGACTCCACGCCACGATTAAGCTGCGATAAAGCAATCACCGGCACACTGATTTCTTTTGCTAAAGCTTTTAGTGAGCGTGAAATTTCAGAAATTTCTTGTACGCGGTTTTCCGCCTTGCCGTGTACTGTCATCAGTTGCAGATAGTCAACCATAATTAACCCCAAGTCTGGGTATTGGCGTTTTAGACGACGGCATTTGGCGCGAATTTCTGTTGGCGTGATTGAAGGTGTTTCGTCAATCAAAATGGTGTTTTCTTCAAAGGCACGCACTGCATGATTAAAGCTGTTCCAATCAACTTCGGTCATGTTTCCGTCGCGTAATTTGCTTGCGTCAATACGACCAAAAGAAGAAATCATTCGCAGTACCAATTGCTCAGTCGGCATTTCCAAGCTAAAGACAGCAACAGGAATGGAATTATGGATAGCGACGTGCTCGACGATGTTCATCGAAATTGCGGTTTTACCCATACTTGGACGACCGGCGATAATGATAAGGTCGCCGTCTTGAAAGCCCGATGTCAATTTGTCTAGCTCGCTAAAGCCTGTTTCTACGCCTTTAACACCATCAGTTTCATGCATTTCATGAACCCGATTAACAACGTCTTTAATAATGTCTTTGACGTTGACAACGTCTTGTTTGTTGCGCGAGACTTGCTCGGCGATTTCGAAAATCTTTTTCTCAGAGAGGTCAAGTAATTCGTTGACTTCAATATCTTTCGGCTGATAAGCAGTTTCAGCAATCTCACGACCTGCGGCGATCAGTTGTCTGTAAACAGAGAGCTCTCGCACGTGTTTGGCGTAAGCCTCAATATTGGAAACGCTTGGGGTGTTGTCTGCAATTTGTGCAAGATAGGCAAAACCACCAATAGAATCTTCATTCTGAGTTTTGATGACTTGCTCTTTAACCGTCAAAATGTCGGCGGGTTTGTCGTGTTCTAAAAGTCGGACAATGGCATCATAAATGATGCGGTGTGAGGCGTTGTAAAAATCGCCTGTGCTAAGGATGTCGGCAACTCTATCCCAAGCATCATTGTGTAGCATTAATCCACCAAGTACCGATTGCTCTGAATCGATTGAGTGTGGTGGTAATTTGCTATTTTCGATATCCATAAATTTTTGGAGAGACAATAAAAAACCCTCTCTCGAGGGCTTTTTATTTTAACTCACTTTATGAATCTTTATGAGTTATTCACTTTCTGCAGTTGCCTCAACAATCACTTTAACGTTAACTGAAAGATCTGTGTATAAAGACACAGATACTTCGTACTCACCAACGTGGCGAATTGATTCTGGAAGGTGAATATCACGCTTCTCAACTTCAAAGCCTTGGGCAGTTAAGCTATCAAGGATGTCAGCAGCACTTACAGAGCCGAATAACTTACCTTCATCACCCGCGTTAGCAGTGATTGTGCAAGTTACGTCGTTCATTGCAGCTTCTTTCGCTTGAGCTTCCGCTAATGTGGATGCCTCTTTAGCCAGTAGATCAGCTTTAATTATTTCAAATTCAGCTAGGTTAACCTTTGTTGCTGGCTTAACCTTGCCTTGTGGGATCAAGAAATTACGTGCATAGCCTGCTTTGACATTTGCCAAATCACCAATACCACCTAATTTTTGAATTCTTTCTAATAAAATTACTTGCATGTCAAACTCCTATTTCTTGTGTTTGTCAGTGTAAGGAATCAACGCTAAGAATCTTGCTCTTTTAATAGCAGTTGTTAGTTGACGTTGGAATTTAGCACAAGTGCCAGTCATTCTTGATGGTGTAATTTTTCCACCTTCGTCAATGTTCTTTAATAACGTATCTACATCTTTGTAATCGACTTCAGTTACGCCTGCTTTAGTAAAGCGGCAAAAACGATTAACAGGAACCTGATGTCTGCGTTTTTTTCTTTTCATTTGCTTAGCCATATCAATCTCCTATTTTTTATCTTCTGGTGTGGCCATCATGATTGATGGTTCAGTAATAGCTCCCGGCTTAGAAATAATTAGATTTCTAAGAATTGCATCGTTAAAACGGAAGTTATAGTTAAGCTTATCAAGAGTCTCTTGATCACACTCAATGTTTAGCATTAAGTAGTGTGCTTTATAGATTTTGTTGATTGGATAGGCTAGGTGTTTACGACCCCAGTCTTCTTGACGGTGAACGCTACCACCACCTGTAGTGATGATTTCTTTGTATTTGTCAATCATTGTTGACACCTGGGCACTCTGGTCCGGGTGAACAATGAGAGTTATTTCGTAATGTCTCATTAACATCTCCTTACGGTTTAAAAAAAGCCTGCCAGCGTGCGCTAGTCAAGCAAGGAAGTGCGTATTTTATACTAGTTGCATCTTTATCACAATCCTTTGTATGGTTTTGTTTTTAAGGGGCTTTCAACAAAAAAATATTGAAAATTATGTAAATGAGGACTTGGTTGCAATAATTCTCAGAAAAAATGGTCTTTTGCAGCTCAAAAACTGTCAATTGATGGTGTTTTACGGTCAAAAATTACCCTACGGCTGTACTTACGGAAAATTTTCGATTTTTTCATTTTGCAGTGCAAATCCATTTCTATATTTAATGATATTGTTATCTAATTGCAGTAAGTGTATATTTATCCGTTGCTTAATTCAATACCCATTCATTGGAGAAATCGTGAAACTTAAAACCATATTACTAATTCTATTGTTTTCAAACACAATGGCGACAACTGCTTCAGCTGAAGAGTGTGCCAATATTTATAAAGAAAATTTTTGGCTTGGAGTAACAATGCAAGATGTGCAGCGATGCGTATTTGATGCAGGAGTTGATGTGAATACGCCAGACAAATTTGGCATTACTCAACTCCAATTGGCGATTAATTATGCCGCAAATTCTTCAATTGTCCAGGCTTTGGTTGATGCAGGGGCGGATGTTAATGCGGTAAATAAGTTTGGACAAACACCGTTAAGATATACCGTTAACACCTTTTCGTATTACGGCGATATAGAGACGATTAAAATTTTATTAAATGCTGGCGCTGACCAAAATTTTCTCTTCCATAGGGGTGGAACATATTTGCATCAATTCTTTTGGGTCTATCACTTTGACGATGCTGAAATTTTGCAAGTAATCATAGATGCTACTGAGGATATTAATGCTCTAGACGATAATGGCAAAACAGCCTTAGACGTTGCAATTAGTCGGGGTCGCTATACTCAAATTATTTTTCTATTGGAAGAGGCTGGCGCGGTTAGGACTCATTAAGCATGCCTTACTAAGTAAGTACTTCCAGAAGTGCCTTTAAATCATTCTTTAGGCGATCCACTCTTTCTAGCGGGAACTGACCCTTAACTCCTTCAAGTAATTCAGTGGGTATGCATAATGCTTGCTGTTTTAGTGAGCTACCTTTATCTGTTAGTTTAATGATGACTTGGCGCTCGTCTATCTTCGAGCGAGTGCGTTTAATAATGTCCTTGATCTCCATTCTTTTGAGTAATGGCGTTAATGTGTTGGTTTCCAACATTAGCTTTTTGCCAATTTCGTTAACCGTCAGCGCGTCACTCTCCCACAACACTACTAATATTAAGTATTGTGGATAGGTGATGTCCAGCTTTTCAAGAAGTGGTTGGTAGAGTTTGGTTACCATTCTAGAGGCAGCGTAGAGCGGAAAACAAAGCTGATTGTCGAGCTGTAAAAGAGCTTCGACCTTCATCTAATTATCCCTGCTTAAAAGCGGCTTTATATAGGCGGCAATTTTACTCGGTTCCGTTTTTGGCCCAAAGCGTTTGATGGGCGTGCCATCCTGACCAATAAGGAATTTAGTGAAGTTCCATTTAATGTTGCTGGTTAGAAAGCCTTTAAGTTCTTTTTTTAAATACTTGTACAAAGGGTGGGCATCCGATCCATTTACTTTAATTTTTGCGGACATTGGAAAAGTAACATCGTATTTGTTTGTACAGAAAAATTGAATGTCATCCAGTGTGCCTGGTTCTTGATTGGCAAATTGATCGCAAGGGCAGCCAAGTATCACAAGACCACTGTCCTTGTACTCCTTGTACATGCTTTCTAAGCCTTCATATTGAGGGGTTAGTCCGCATTTGCTGGCTGTATTTACGATTAACAGCGTCTTGCCTTGAAAGCTAGCCATGGGGATTTTGTCGCCGCTTATTCCATCGATTGTTAATTGGTAAAATTCTGTATTCATTGGTTGTCCTATATTAAAAATATACACGATTGTATCGTGCACGATATATTATACGTAAGTTAATGAAATATTCCAATTCATTTGCTAGCTTTTTGAATGAATAGGTAGAGTGATGAATTTCTTACAATGCTAAGCATAATCGTAAAAAGCGTATGATTGACTCTGCACAGTCAAAGGTAAATATAATGATAAAAACTGCTGGTGAATTGATAGAGGAGGCGCAGTCTCGAATTAATTGTGTGGATGTGGCCTCAGCCCAAGTATTGTATACCGCCTCAGAAAACGGCGTTATCGTTGATTTGCGAGAAGCCGATAGTGTTGAAAAATCGAAACTGTCGAGTTCCACCCACATTTCTCGTGGATTGCTTGAAATGAAAATAGCGAAACTCTGCCCTAATCCAAAGACGCTGATACTAACCCACTGCGCTGGCGGCGGTCGTGCATCACTAGGGGCTTTAACACTGCAGCAGATGGGTTACACCAATGTCCATGCGATTACCGCAACCTTTGATGAGATTAAAGAATCTTTTGGCTAGGCTGCCTATAAATGAAACAATCAATGATGAAAATTGCTACAGCTAAATTCTCTATCGGTGATTTGATTCATCATAAATTGTTTGGCTATCGAGGTGTTATTGTCGACATTGATCCCTGTTTTCAGTTGAGCGACCAGTGGTACGATATGGTTGCGCGCAGCAGGCCACCAAAGAACGAGCCTTGGTATCATGTGCTTGTGCATCAATCGACCAATTCAACTTATGTAGCTGAACAAAACTTAGAGGCGGACTCGAGTGCAGAGAAAATCGACCACCCAATGGTGGATTTATTTTTTAGAGAGTTGCGAGGCGGCCGCTACCTTAATAATGAAAAAGTTAACTGAGTTTTTTGTCGTTCAATAATTTCAAAAAATGAAAAAGTGGCTAAAGCGAATAACATTACTCAATCTCATTGCGGTTGTGATTTATCTTGCGTATTTAAATCATCTTGTGCAGGGCGCATTCTCCGCTCCCGCCAAAACCACTGAGCAAATCATTCAAATAGAATACTCGCTTGATAGCTACCCAAAAGAAATGACCAACATGCTTTTATTGGTTGAGGATCAATCATTTTTTCAACACCCGGGCGTTGATGTTAAAGAAATTTCCAGGGTTTTTTCAGCATATTTATTGGATAAAAAACCACTAAGAGGCGCCAGCACAATCAGCCAGCAATTGGTTAAAAATACCCTGCTTTCAAGAGAGCAAACACTGTCCAGAAAGATAAAAGAAGTCATGATGTCACTGTTGATGGAGCTTAATTTTGATAAAAATTTCATTCTTGAGCGTTATATGAATACGGTATATTTGGCGCAAGATGGTGCTGTGGCTATTCATGGCTTTGCTGCTGCTTCTGAGCATTATTTTGATAGATCGCCTGAGCAGTTGAATTTGGATGAAATGGCGACGTTGGTTGCCTTGTTAAAAGGACCGTCGTATTATCATCCTGTTAGACACTCAGAACGATTGCAAAAGCGTAAAAATTTAATCCTATCCATGCATCATAAATATAAGAAAATTGTGCAATGAACATACTTGCGATTGACACTTGTACAGAAACCACCTCCGTCACACTCTGTGTTAACGGCGAAAAATCAACTCTCGTCTTGCGAGATGTAGCAAAAAGTTCCGGCCATATTTTAAAACTTTGTGCTGAAGTGTTTTCTGAGACAAACATTAAACTTGATGGCGTGGATGTTATCGCCTACACCAAGGGGCCAGGTGCTTTCACTGGTGTGAGAATGTGTATTGGTGTAGTGCAAGGCTTATCACTCTCATCTGATATCCCCACCATTGGTTTTTCCACGCTTGAATTGTTAGGCTTTAGAGCGGCAAAGCATTTAAATTGCCAAGCTATTGCAGTGGCGATTGATGCAAGGATGGGTGAAGTTTATTGGGGGGTATATCAAAGCGGCACACTCAGTGATGAGAAAATTTGTGAGCCAAAGGCAGTGGACAGGCTTAATGGTGAATTTGTTGGTGTTGGTAGTGGCTGGTCAACTTATCCAGACGAGCTGAGAGCAGCGAGTGGTGTTGAGCGTATTGATAGTGAACTGTTTCCCAAATCTTCAAGCTTAATTGACTTGGCGTATGAGGCGCTTAAAAATGGAAGTGAGGCGAGCCTTGAGCTGGCTCAGCCAACGTATTTACGAAACAACGTCGCGCAGAAATCGGTAAAATAATCCCCTTTGCACTTCACTAGATTTCGCCATGTGGAAATGGATTCAAAGGCAGGCTTCGCCAAAGGTTTTCTACCAAACCTGCACTAAACTAACTCCTTGGTTTTTGCTGCCATTTATCGTTCTTGGCGCAATTGGGCTTTACTGGGCTTTGGTGGTTTCACCTGCCGATTACCAGCAAGGCGATGGCTACCGAATTATATATATACACGTTCCAAGCGCAATAATGTCAATGACGGTTTATGGTGTTATGGCCATTGCTGGTGGTATTGGCCTTATTTGGCAAATCAAAATGGCTGAAGTGGTGGCTAAAGTTTCCGCACCTATTGGCGCTGCCTTTACGATTATCGCTCTGGCAACGGGCGCTATTTGGGGTAAGCCGATGTGGGGTACTTGGTGGGTTTGGGATGCAAGATTGACTTCTGAACTTATCTTATTGTTCTTGTATTTGGCTTATATGTCGCTTAACAATGCTTTCGATAATCCTCGCACCGCGGCCAAAGCCAGCTCTATTTTGGCCATCGTTGGCTTGGTTAATTTGCCTATTATTCATTATTCGGTTAAGTGGTGGAATACACTACACCAAGGATATACGGTTGGCACTGGCGGGCTGAAAGACCCTGATATGGGTATAGCGCTTGGCATAATGTTTTTGGTCTTTGTTTTGCTATACGCTGCATTGGTGACAATTAAAGCCAAAACCGAAGTACTTACTAGAGAGCAGAATTCTCGCTGGGTAAAGGATCTCGTCACCGGAGAGCGCTCATGACAATCGTTGAGTATTTCTCATTCCTGCCCTACGGTAAATACGCTTTCTATGTGTGGTCCGCTTACGGCATTGCCTTTATCACCGTGGCTACTCTTTTTATTCGTGCTAGAAGTAATCATAAGCAAACACTGATTAACCTAAACTCTAAATACAGCCGACAAGATGACTAAACGACAAAACAGAATGGCGCTGGTTGCAATGCTGGTGTTGGGTATTTCTTTGGCTGGCTATTTCGCCCTTAAGGCTTTTAATGACAATTTACTGTATTTTTTCACCCCTACGGATGTGGTCGAAGGTCGGGCGCCTATTGGTAAGAGTTTTAGAATGGGCGGCCTAGTTGAGAGTGACAGCGTTGTTCGAGATGGGATGAAGGTTAGCTTCACCTTGACAGATACTGCGAATAGCATGCAAGTTGACTATGTTGGCATATTGCCTGATTTATTTCGTGAGGGGCAGGGCATTGTTGCTACTGGATCGTTAAGTCAAGATGTGTTTGTCGCGAGTGAAGTGCTGGCAAAGCACGATGAAAATTATATGCCACCCGAAGTTGCGGACGCGCTTGAGAAGGCCAAGCAGTCAAAATGAAGAAGCTTATACCGTTGATTGGTTTTATTGTTATTGCTGCCTTTCTCTACGTCTCCCTCAGTTCAAATCCTAGAGGGCTGCCTTCCCCATTTATAGGTAAAGCCTTCCCAGATATTGAAGTTGAAGATTTTTATACGGGCGAAAGTATTTCTCTTCGTGATACCTTTAAAGGTATCACCACACTTGTCAATGTGTGGGCTTCGTGGTGCGTAACTTGTCGTGCCGAGCATCAAATATTGATGAGCATTGCCAAGGATGCATCAGTACAACTTATTGGTCTTAATTATAAGGACACACGAGCAGAAGCAAACAAGATGCTTGAGGTGATGGGAAACCCGTTTGATTTGATTGTATTTGACCCTAAGGGCAGGGCAGGCCTGGAGTTGGGTGTTTACGCAACTCCAGAAACATTCCTGGTGAGTCAACAGGGTGTCATTATTTATAAGCATATTGGTGAGATTACACAAAAGGTTTGGGCACAAGATTTTTTGCCCCATATTCAAAAAAAGAATAAACCATAATATTTCAACTTTAATTATTGCAATTTTGTGAGGTTTATTTGCCGAAAGTCGCTTGACAGCGGGGCTGAATAATGGATAATCAAATGCAGGATTAGAGATGATCCGCGCATTTTGTAATAAAACTGTAAAACAAAAAAAAGGAGAATAAGGTATGAACAAATCAGATCTAGTCGCGGCAATTGCCGACGGTTCAGGATTAACAAAAGCAGACGCTGCTCGCGCATTGGCTGCAACAACAGATGCCATATCAGGTGCTTTAGCAGGTGGTGACACTGTTGCTATCACAGGTTTCGGTAGTTTTTTAGTTAGACAACGTGCAGCACGCACAGGTCGTAATCCACAAACAGGTGCTACGATCCAAATCGCAGCTTCAAAAGTACCAGCATTTAAAGCAGGAAAATTATTGAAGGAATCTGTAAACTAATCGGATTTTTTTCAGTATAATACGCCCGGTTCTGGTTTTAGAACCGGGCATTTTTTTTGGGCGCTTAGCTCAGTTGGGAGAGCATCGCCCTTACAAGGCGAGGGTCACAAGTTCAAGTCTTGTAGCGGTAGTTCAGTTGGTTAGAACGCCTGCCTGTCACGCAGGAGGTCGCGGGTTCGACCCCCGTCCGCTCCGCCATATTTTTTTAGTTATATCAACGACTTAAAAATTGATATAACTAAAAACTCCCTTATATTCCTCTATATTTGTTGATATTGAGAAAGTATTAAAAAAAGGCGCTCATTAGAGCGTCTTTTTTTTTGTATAATAATCGACTTTTATCAAGGAATCTGTGGCCTAGTTTGGTGCGACCTTCACGCACTCGAATGTGAAATTAGCATTTGTTTTTCGCCACTAAAAATTAAAACATGTTAGGTGCAATAAAAAATAAATCAAAAGGCTGGGTTGCCTACTTAATCGTAGGTCTTCTTTCTGTCCCGTTTGCCTTGTTCGGCATTCAGTCATATCTTGGCGCAAGCAATAATCCCGCAGTAGCGAAAGTATATGGTGAGGAGATTGATTACTCGTCCTATGCTGTGTTGTTGGAGAGTAATCGTCGCCAGAATCAAATTGAATTTGGCTCTAATTACACTGACGAGATTGATAATATCTTAAAACAAAAGCTTATTGACCTTATGGTTACTCAGAAATTGTTTGAGATGATGATTGATTCTCTTGGCTTGGTAACCGTTGAGCAAGAAGTGATCGAATCTATATGGGCTGATACAAAATTCCACGAAAAGGGTGCTTATTCTCAAGATCTTTATGAGAAAAGATTACGCTTAGAGGGTTATGAGTCAACTGGAATCTACTTTGATGAGCAATCTAAGCAGTTGAGAAGTGATCAGCTTACTCGTAACTTAACACAATCTGCACTGATCACCAGTGTTCAATCGGATCAGTTAAATGCATTAGCCTCACAAGAGCGAGAGGTTGCTTATATTGCATTTAATACGGCTGACTTTGTTAATAAAATTGCAATTGACGGTGTTCAAGTTTCTGAGTATTACAATAATAATCTTGCAAATTTTGTATCTTCTCCTCAAGTTAAAGTCAATTACATTGAGCTGTCACGTAAAGATGTTGCCGTACCGGGGGATGCAGATGAAGAAACTTTATTGTCTCTATATGATGACGAACAACAGCGTTTCTCTGTCGACGAGACAAGAAAAGCACAGCACATCCTTGTTCAAACCGAAGAGGAGGCCTCTTTAATCCTTGATCAAATTAATGCCGGCGCTGACTTTTTTGACATGGCCAAGGAGCACTCTATCGACTATTCCACAAACAATGTGGGCGGTGATTTAGGCTACTTCGAGCGTGAGCGCATGGTGCCAGAGTTTGACAAGATAGTCTTTGAGTTAAATACAGGCGAGACGAGTGGTGTGGTTAAAACGCAATTTGGTTATCACATTATTCGAGTGAATGATATTATCGAAGCTAACGTGAGATCGTTTGCCGACGTTAAGGGTGAACTGCAGGAAATATATACAGAAAAAGCCATTACCAATGAGCTTTACAGCTTGCAAACAGAATTGGCAAGCTTGGCTTATGAAGAGCCAATTGATATTGTTGCTGATCAGTTTGGTCTTAAGCTGCAATCTTCTGAGTTTTTCTCTGCTACGAGTTCTGCTTATGATGCGGCATTTATTAAGGCTGCCTATAGTGATATAGTACTTGGGGGTGATAATTCAGACGTGCTTGAAATAGGGACTAAGTTTGTCGTTTTAAGCTTGGCTGATCAACAGCCTGAGAGTCAAAAAGCGCTGGATGAGGTTTACGGCGAAGTAGAGGCGACCTTGAAGACGATTGAAGCGAAAGTTGTTATTGCTGACTTGGCTAAAGAAATTTCTGATGAGTTATCAAGCGGCAATCATTCAAGCGCAGATTCATTAATTAGTGACAACGACCTTGAATGGAAAAACGAGGGCTGGATCGGTAGAAGAACTGAGATGCCATTTGGTGTCGCTGTTGCAGCTTATAAGATGCCAACACCAACGGATTCAAAAGCATCCTATATTGCTCAAAATATGGATGGTGTGACCACTGTATTGGTCAAGGTGAGCGGCGTAAGATTGGCCGAAAATGGCGAAGCGGGATGGCCTTTGGTGCAGTCGTTTGAAATAATGAACGAATGGTCTGCCAGTTTGATCAAGAGTCTTAGAGAGTCGGCCAAGGAATCGGGCGATATCCGCATATTCTCTGAATTTCTTTAAAATCTACACTCTTTGAGTGTGGTTATCTAATAAAAACCCCGATTAAATCGGGGTTTTTATTTTGCGATTGATTGTGTTACAAATCTGGTCCGGCGTCATAAAAGCTGTAGCCAGCATCGATATAAGTCACTTCACCGGTAATGCCCGAGGCAAGATCAGAACATAAAAAAGCTGCCGCATTACCCACTTCTTCGATTGTTATATTGCGCTTGAGTGCGGAGCTGTGAGCGGCATAATCCAATAACTTGCCGAAGTCTTTAATACCACTTGCCGCTAAAGTTTTAATTGGGCCTGCCGAAATTGCATTAACACGGATTCCTTTTTCAGGGCCCATGGCAACAGCCATATAGCGCACATTGGCTTCAAGTGAGGCTTTGGCAACGCCCATAATATTGTAATTAGGGATGGCTCTAATGGCGCCTAAGTAGCTTAACGTTAATAAAGCGCCACCCTCATTAAGCATGGGAGAGGCCGCTTTGGCAAGGGCTGTAAAACTGTAAGAACTCACGTCATGAGCGCTGGCGAAGTTTTCTCTTGTGGTGACTTCAACGTAGTTACCATTTAAAGCTTCACGAGGGGCGAAAGCGACCGAGTGTACTAAAATATCAAAAGAATCCCAAGATTTTTTTAATTCAACGAACGTTTGCTCGATCTGCTCATCAGTCGCGACGTCACAAGGGATAACAATGGATGAATTGCAAACAGCTGCACATTTATCAACGCGTTTTTTTAATTTCTCTGTTTGGTAAGTCAGTGCGATTTCACAGCCTTGTTTGGCCATAGCTTCGGCAATACCCCATGCAATTGATCGGTTTGAAGCAACACCAACAATTAGCGCTCTTTTGCCCGTTAAAAAACCCATATTTTCTCCAGAATATTTATAATTTGTATGATGTTGAATTATATGCTGGGTAAACAGCATATGCCACGAAATTTAACCCTTTGACTGTAAACACGCTGTCTGCCTGATTTTAAGGTGATGCACTGAATGATAACAATATGAAACACAAAATTTACTACTTATCTTGCTTGGCTTTGTTGATACTCGATCAACTCTCTAAACAACTTGTTGCTTCAGGCTTCTCTTTAGGTGAGTCACTTAGTGTTACTTCATTTTTTAGTTGGACATATGTACAAAACAGCGGTGCCGCCTTTAGTCTATTGGCAGATAGTGGCAATAACCAGCGTTATCTTTTGTTAAGTATTTCACTTGTTGCCTCGCTTGCTTTGATTGTTTGGATGCACAAGACGGCACCGACTTTGCGCCAAAGACTTCTTGGTCAGTCAATTCTACTTGCGGGCGCTGCAGGCAACCTAATTGATAGGGCGTTGTATGGCGTGGTTATTGATTTTATCGATTTGCACTATGGCGGGCTCTACTGGCCAGTTTTCAATCTTGCCGATAGTTTTATTTTCATCGGTGTCGCTCTGTTGTTGTTTGAGGGTCGACAAGCAAATGACAGTATTAAGTCCTAATAGTTCAGCGCTTATGTCAAGATATTTTATAACTGGTAGAATAGTGCTTTTTCAAAACATTTCTCTTTATGAATAAGATATTTTCATTCGCACTAATGTTATTAATCGGCGGCGCGGCCAGTGCTGATTTACTCAAGATCTCTAAAAAAGGTAAGACGCTTGAGTCGGATAAAACCAAGTGGGCTTGTGTTTTGGATGAGGATTCGAATCTGTATTGGGAAGTGAAAAGCGCCAAAGAGGGTTTGCAATACGCACACAACACCTACACTTGGTTTGATGGTGAAAGCGGCGAAGAAGACGGCGAGTATTCACATCATTGTTATTGGGCGGAGGGTTGCAATACCCTAGCTTATGTTGAGGTAATTAATGAGAAGTCGCTCTGCTCGTTTACCGATTGGCGCTTGCCTACGGCTGATGAACTGAAAACACTGGTTGATTACTATGGAGACGCTGACGCGTTAATTGACGTGGCGTTTTTTCCGAACACTCAAGCGGATACTTATTGGACATCGACCACGGTGGAGAATAATGAATTTGTTGCCTACGAAGTGCCTTTTTCCTACGGCGGTTCAGTCGCTAGAGATAAGTACTTCGACACCTACATTCGATTAGTGAGAAGCAGTGCAGAACAGGTCGATTGACGAGGTCTTGTTGACGTCATACTCTGACGATATTCCTGCCTTTCTAAAAAAAATATTTGCAGCTAGATCGCTTCAAGAATCCGATTTATCATTAAATCTCTCTGGCCTGCTAAAGCCAAAGTTCTCTCAATTGGGTGTGGCGATTGAGTTGTTGGAATCGGCGATTAAGCTTGATAAGCGCATTCTCATTGTGGGTGATTTTGATGCTGATGGCGCAACAGCCAGTGCGGTTGCTGTTAAAGCGTTACGCTTGATGGGGGCAAAAGAAGTCGACTTTCTTGTGCCTAACCGTTTTAAGCATGGTTATGGGCTGAGTCCTGAGATTGTCACCGAGGCAAAAAGAGAGAAAAACCCTGATTTAATCATTACTGTTGATAACGGCATTTCCAGCAATGAAGGTACGCAGTTGGCGCGCTCATTTGACATTAATGTCATTATTACCGATCACCACCTACCAAGCCACGAATTGCCAATGGCAAACGCCATCATTAATCCAAATATGAAGGGTTGTGACTTTCCATCAAAAAATTTAGCCGGTGTTGGGGTTTGTTTTTATTTGTTTTCAGCGCTGAAAACCCATCTTGAAAAAACGAATTACTTTAGCGAAAGAAATATTCCCGTCCCCGATCTTCGCGAAGTGTTGGATTTGGTAGCCTTGGGAACGGTTGCAGATGTTGTGAAATTGGATAGAAATAACCGTATTTTAATTAAAGAGGGTATTGAGCGAATTCGTCAGAAAAGATGCTCTAAAGGCATTCTAGCTATTCTGGAGTTGACCAAACGACCAGTAGAAACGCTGCAAGCATCTGACTTGGGTTTTTCTGTTGCACCGAGAATTAACGCTGCGGGGCGACTGAGCGATATTTCTCAGGGTATTCGTTGTCTGCTTTCCGAAGATATTAATGATGCGAGGCGTTACGCTGCTACGCTCGAGGATTTCAACAAAAAAAGACGTCAAGAGCAAGAGAAAATGCAGACCGAAGCCAGCGCTGTCGTTACCAAGCAAAGCATTGGTGAAAAACCATTTGCCATTAGTTTGTTTGACAAAGAGTGGCACGAAGGTATTGTTGGTATTGTCGCTGGCAAGATTAAAGAGGATTATCAATGTCCTTGCGCTATTTTTGCCAAGTCTGGCGAATTGCTCAAAGGCTCTATTCGTTCCATCCCCGAAGTCCACGTGAAAGATTTGCTTGATCTAATGGACAGAGACAATCCAGGGTTGATTGAGAAATTTGGTGGACATGCGATGGCAGCTGGCCTTATTCTTAAGCCTGAAAACTTTGAAGCATTCCAGCAAGGATTCTCTGAGGCTGTTAATAGGCATTTAAACGGCGAAAAACCGAGCGTTGAATTAATGACTGACGGTGTGTTGGATGCTGGCGAGATGACACTTGCCAATGCAAAGTTGTTGCAATCAGCCGGGCCCTGGGGGCAAGGCTTTGAAGAGCCTGTTTTTTATGGCGATTTTGAACTTGTCGAGCAAAGAATTGTCGGTGAAAAACACCTTAAATGTACGTTAAAGCAAGTGGGTGACTCTCGAATATTTGAGGGTATTGCTTTTTTCCAAGACAAACTCAAAGACAAAAAAGCTCAAATTGCATACAGACTCAACGTCAATCATTTTCGCGGTGTTGATTCTTTGCAGTTAATGATTCAATCTATAGAGTAGCATCCCGTTTAATTTTTTTCGGAAACCTTGCCAAGTATTACTTCATTGCCAGCACTTGGCTTTGAAGGCACATTGAACGCTAGGGCCAAGGAAAGAATTGCCATAGCAGCGCCAGCATAAAAAACGAACTGATAAGATTGAAGCCAGATTATGCCAAAAGATACCGGTATAAATACAGCGGCAATGTGATTGATGGTAAATGACACCCCCGCACTGGAGGCAAAATCCTTAGGGTCGGCAATTTTTTGGAAATACGTTTTTTGAGCAATGGCCATAGCGAAAAAGAAGTGATCAAGCAGATACAGAACAACGGCAATCTTTGGATCTTGGGTTATGCCGTAGCCTATAAAAACAACGATCAGGCCAAGGTACTCAATTACTAAAGCTTTGCGTTCACCAATCTTGCCAATGAATCTGCCAATTCGAGGGGCTAATGGAATTTTAATTAAGGCGTTTAATAGGAAGAGTATTGATATTTCAGCGACACTAAAACCAAACTTTTCAACCATTAAAAAACCGGCAAATACGACAAAAATTTGCCTTCTGGCGCCACCCATAAATTGCAATGCGTAATAAAGCCAATAGCGACGTCTTAAGATGATTTTCTTGGTTTGCTCGACGTGTTGTGGCAGATCGTCAAAATAGCGCCAGCAGAATATTGCGATTAGAATTGTAATGCAGCCAGCCGCCAAATAAACCCAAAGGTAATCCAGCCCAACAAACTCAAATAATAGCCAAACCGTGCCAAAAGCAACTATCGATGCCGCTGAACGAGTGGCGATAATTTTGCCGAAAAATTCGGCACTTTTTTCTTTGTCGATCCATTGCAGTGTCAGAGAATTAGAAATGGTTTCAAGATAATGAAAGCCGATTGACATAAGAATGGTGGTGGCGTAGAAGGCTGTATTGGTTGGAAGAAAGCCGGTGAGTGCGGTTCCAATACCTAACAAAATGAGAGAAACAAAGGCCATCTTTTGCTCTTTAATGAAAAGCAATACAAAAATAATGGTGAAGGCTAGGAATCCTGGAATCTCCCTAAGACTTTGGAGAATGCCCATTTCCGAACCATCAAAGCCAACTTTTTCGATGGCAAAATTATTGAGCAGGTTAAGCCAGATGGCAAAGCTCATGGAGCAGCCAACCGTTATCAACAGTATTAATAATTCGCCAGATTTTCGGTTCATCCTCATCGCCCAACAATATACCTTGAAATCGCAATATGAATCATCAGCTTAAAGTCTTAATTTTGCTGAGATATTTAAGCTCTGCAAGGTAAAATAACGCTTTTGTTTTTTGATTTATTGGTTATGCCAAACATTACACTGCCAGACGGTACAGTAAAAACTTTTGATCAGCCGCTAAGCGTTTTAGAGGTAGCCGCATCAATTGGTTCTGGCCTAAAAAAAGCAACACTAGCAGGCGAAGTGAATGGTGAGTTGGTTGATGCCTCACACATTATAACTCAGGACGCAAGTCTGGCCATTATTACAGGTAAGGATGCGCAAGCGCTTGAGGTGATTCGCCACTCAACGGCACACCTCTTGGCGCAAGCTACGCAACAACTTTATCCAGACGCACAAGTAACGATTGGCCCAGTTATTGACAAGGGCTTCTATTACGATTTTGCCTATAAAGACGGTTTTTCAGAGCAAGATTTGGCAAAAATTGAGAAAAAAATGAACGCCATCGTCAAGCAAAATTTGCCGATTGAGCGAATTGAAATGTCTAGAAATGACGCGATCGCCTTATTTAAATCAAAAGGCGAAGATTATAAGGCTGAAATTATTACTTCTATTCCAGAAGGTGAGGTACTTTCCTTATACAAGCAAGGGGATTTTATTGATCTTTGTCGTGGCCCTCATGTGCCTTCAACGAGCAAACTAAAGGCTTTCAAATTAATGAGTTTGGCCGGCGCCTATTGGCGCGGCGATTCTAACAACGAAATGCTACAGCGTGTGTATGGCACCGCTTGGGAAAACAAAGCTGATCTTGAAGACTATTTGCATAAGTTGGAAGAAGCGCAAAAAAGAGATCACCGTAAAATTGGTAAAACTCAAAACTTATTTCACACTCAGGAAGAAGCACCTGGTATGGTCTTTTGGCATCCAAAAGGTTGGACCCTGTATCAAATTATTGAGCAGCATATGCGCCAAGTCTTTACAGACAATGATTATCTTGAAGTGAATACACCGCAAGTGATCGATCGCAAGCTTTGGGAAAAATCAGGCCATTGGGATAAATTTGGTGACGCAATGTTTACCACCAGTAGTGAGAATCGTGATTACGCGATTAAGCCGATGAACTGTCCTGCCCATATTCAGATTTATAATCAAGGCCTCAAGTCTTACCGTGATTTACCAATGCGTTTGGCGGAATTTGGCTCGTGTCATCGCAATGAGCCATCGGGGACATTGCACGGTATTATGCGTGTGCGTAATTTTGTTCAGGACGACGGCCATATTTTTTGTACTGCCGAGCAAATTCAAAGTGAAGTTTCTAATTTCATTGATTTAACTTTTAGTGTTTACGAGCATTTTGGTTTTGACAATGTTGATATTAAGCTGTCCACTCGCCCAGAGAATCGCGTAGGCTCCGATGCGGTTTGGGATAAGGCGGAAGCCGCACTTGCTGAAGCACTAGATGCTAAAGGTATTGACTGGGAATTGCAAGAAGGTGAGGGTGCTTTTTACGGACCGAAAATTGAATTTGTACTGAAAGATTGCCTGGATAGAGAATGGCAGTGTGGTACATTACAGGTTGATTTCTCAATGCCAGAACGTCTCGATGCGCAATATATTGCAGAAGACGGCTCGAAACAAACACCAGTAATGTTGCATCGTGCCATTGTTGGCTCGCTGGAAAGATTTGTTGGTATTTTGATCGAACATTACGAGGGTGCGTTTCCATCTTGGCTTGCCCCAATTCAGGCTGTTATTTTGAATATTTCGGAAAAACAGGGCGATTTTGTCGCCGATATTGAACAAAAGCTAAAAAAACAAGGACTTAGAGTCATTTCAGACTTGCGAAATGAGAAGATAGGCTTTAAAATACGCGAGCACTCAATGCAGCGCTATCCGTATATCTTGGTCGTAGGCGGTCGAGAAATGGAGAATGGCGAAGTTGCAGTGCGCAAACGTGGCGGTGAAGACTTAGGTTCGATGTCTGTCGAAGCGTTTGTAGAATTAATAAACCAGGAGTAATTATTAAAAGACCACATAAGATAACCACGCGAATTAACCATCACATTAAAGTATCACAAATACGTGTAATTGGTAGCGAGGGCGAGCAGGTTGGCATTATCAGTACAAGCCAAGCGAAAGAAATGGCGAGTGATGCCGGGTTGGATTTAGTAGAAGTTTCTCCAAACGCTGAACCGCCTGTTTGTAAAATCATGGACTTTGGTAAGTTTCAGTACGAACAAAAGAAGCAACAAAACGAAGCCAAGAAGAAACAAAAGAAGACACAACTTAAAACCATTAAGTATCGTCCCGGCACTGAAGAGGGCGATTATCAAATCAAATTTAGGAATTTGGTAAAGTTTTTAGAGAATGGCGATAAGGTTAAAGTAAGTATTTGGTTCCGTGGTCGCGAAATGCAACACCGTGAACTGGGCATGAAAATGCTCGATAGAATTGAAAAGGATTGTGAAGAATTTGCCAATGTTGAACAGAAGGCAAAAATGGAGGGTCGTCAGCTAGGCATGATGCTGGCACCCAAATCAAAGAAGTAAGACGATACAAATTAACAATCTGCCATCGTGGCTGATTGTTAGAAAGTGTTCTTACTTGAGTAATATAAAAGCCTGATAGGGCAAGGAGTAAATTATGCCGAAGTTAAAAACCAATAGAGGTGCTGCAAAGCGCTTCAAAAAAACCGCCAATGGTGGTTATAAATGTAAACACTCGCACTTACGTCATATCTTGACTAAGAAGAGTACTTCTAGAAAGCGTTCACTTCGTGCCGCTGATACCGTTGAGAAGGCAGATGTTCCAATGGTTAGAAAAATGTTACCTTACAGCTAAACTAGGAGTATACCCATGGCAAGAGTTTCAAGAGGTGTGCAGGCGCACGCCAAACATAAGAAAATTTTAAAGAAAGCGAAAGGCTATTACGGCGCTCGTTCAAAAGTCTATCGCGTTGCTAAGCAAGCCGTTATTAAAGCCGGTCAATATGCTTACCGTGACCGTCGTCAAAGACGTCGTCAATTCCGTCGCTTATGGATTGTGCGTATTAACGCAGAAGCACGTAACAATGGTTTAAGCTACTCAGTGCTTATCAATGGTTTGAATAAAGCTGGTATTGAAATTGATCGTAAAGTGTTATCTGACATTGCGATTTTCGACAAAGCTGCATTCGCAAAAATTGCTGACCAAGCCAAAGCTGCATTGGCTAATCAGTAAAACCAATTAAAGCCCACTGCTTAAGTGCGGTGGGCTTTAACCAAAAAAAACAAGATTTTGATTAATACCATTCTCACCAACGCTGAAAAGGCTATTGAAAACGCAAATGACCTTAAAGACTTAGACGATGCCAGAGTGCATTTTTTGGGTAAAAAGGGCGAGTTAACGGCATTATTAAAAGGTCTTGGAAAGCTCTCGAAAGAAGAGCGCCCTAAAATGGGCGAGGCAATCAACCAGGCAAAGGTTGAAGTTCAAGCGTTAATCGAGACTCGTAAAGAGGCACTCGAATTAATCGCACTAGAAAAACGCCTTTTGAGTGAAAAAATAGATGTAACCCTTCCAGGCAGGAATGTCGAAAAAGGCGGTTTGCATCCTATTACCCAAACACTCAATCACATTCAAAAAATCTTCGCAAAAAGCGGCTTTGAGATTGCGACAGGCCCAGAAATTGAAGATGATTTCCATAATTTTAGCGCCTTAAACATTCCTGAGCATCATCCTGCTCGTGCGATGCACGACACTTTTTATTTTGATGCTAACACTGTTTTAAGAACACACACCTCCCCCGTTCAAATTCGAACACTGGAGAAGCAAAAACCACCGGTGCGCGTGATTGCGCCTGGACGAGTTTATCGTTGCGATTCAGACGTAACTCATACACCGATGTTTCATCAGGTTGAGGGTTTGATCGTTGACGAAGAGGCGAGTTTCGCACAATTAAAAGGTCTATTGATTGATTTCTTAAGAGCTTATTTTGAGAAAGAAGATCTTAAAGTAAGATTCAGACCGTCATACTTTCCATTTACTGAGCCTTCGGCTGAAGCCGACATCGAGTGCGTGATTTGCGCTGGAGCGGGTTGTCGAGTTTGTAAGAAAACTGGCTGGCTAGAAGTGCTCGGCTGTGGCGTGGTTCATCCAAATGTATTGACAGCTGTCGATATTGATCCTGAAGAGTTCTCAGGCCTTGCTTTTGGTATGGGTGTTGAGCGTTTAGCGATGCTTAGATATGGCGTCAATGATCTTAGATTATTTTTCGAAAATGATATTCGTTTCCTTAATCAATTTTAGGTTGGTGATTAGATGAATATTTCAACAACATGGCTAAGAGAGTGGGTTAATCCAGGCGTTAGTGACGAAGTCTTGGCTGAAAAACTAACCATGGCTGGTCTTGAAGTGGACGGCATTGCACCGGTTGCACCCCCGTTCGATGGTGTTGTGGTTGGTCAAGTGGTCAGTTGTGAAAAGCACCCTGATGCTGACAAACTCAGTCTTTGCCAAGTTGATATTGGTCAGAGCGATAATCTTCAAATTATTTGTGGTGCGCCGAATGTCAGGCAAGGCCTTAAAGTTGTTGTTGCTACGGTTGGCTCAAAATTGCCGAGTGGTTTAAAAATCAAAAAAGCCAAATTACGCGGCGTTGAGTCTTTTGGCATGCTTTGCTCGGAAACAGAGCTGAGTGTCTCAGATTTGCACGACGGCATTATGGAGTTATCAGCTGACGCACCTTTGGGTGAAAGCATCAGAACGCATCTTGACTTAGATGACCAAATTATTGAATTAGACATTACCCCAAACAGAGGCGACTGCTTCAGTGTGTCGGGTGTGGCTCGTGAGGTTTGTGCCATTTATGACTTAACCATGCCTTCGCCTTTATTTAAGGCTGATGAAAAAGGCAATGTAGATTTTTCCACAAAAGTATCGAACACTAAGGCTTGTCCTAAATATTTAACGCGCGTTATCAAAGGAATTAATAATACGGTTGAAACACCAAAGTGGATGACGCAAAAACTTAAGCGCGCCTCACAACAAACACATTCTCCGGTAGTTGATATTACCAACTACGTTTTATTGGAACTCGGTCAACCAATGCACGCGTTTGATCTGCAAAAGATTGACGGTGGCATTAACGTTAGAATGGCGAAAAATGGCGAAGAGCTTGAGCTACTCAATGAGCAAACTGTGAGTCTTAGAGAGGACACTCTAGTGATTGCAGATGATCATTCAGCTGTTGCTATGGCAGGTGTGATGGGCGGCATGTCTACAGCCACACAAACTGAGTCTAGCGAAATACTATTTGAAAGCGCATTTTTTGAGCCGGTTTCAATGGCTGGTGTTGCGAGGTCTTACGGCCTTCACACCGAATCATCATTAAGATTTGAGCGCGGTGTTGACTTTAATTTACCACATCTCGCTTTAGAGCGAGCAACAGAGCTTGTTTTAGAGATTTGTGGCGGTGAAGCTTCAAAAATTAACGAATGTATCGATGATGCAGAGTTGCCACATATTGTGCCAATCACAATCACTCTAGAGAAGATTTCCAAGGTGCTTGGTTTTGAGTTGGAGCCTGACTGGATTGAAGCTAAGTTTACCTCTCTTGATTTTGATATCGTAGAAAAAACAGACAGCTCGTGGACAATTGTACCGCCGAGTTTTCGTTTTGATATTCGCATAGTTGCCGACCTTATTGAGGAGCTTGCAAGGCTCTATGGTTATGATCGTTTGCCGGTTAAAAGTCTCACATTGGATACCAATATTACTTCGGCCTCTCAGTCGAGCGTTGACGCTTACGATATCGCTCAAGCTTTGGTTAATAAAGGCTATCAAGAAGCGATTACTTACAGCTTTATTTCTGTCGAATATCAAGAGTTGATTGACCCTAGTGCCCAGAAAATCACACTAACTAACCCAATCTCTGAAGACATGTCGGTGATGCGCTCAAGTCTTTGGCCTGGACTGTTGCAAACGATTGAGTCCAACCAGCGTCGTGGTCATTACAATGCTCGTTTTTTTGAATCGGGTCTGTGTTTTAGCGGTATTTCTGCCGAGGACCAAGTACAAAAAATTGCCGGCGCTATTACAGGCGATCGACACTGCGCGCAGTGGGCGAGTGAGTCGAAATCTCTGGACTTTTTCGATGCTAAAGCAGACGTAGAATCACTGCTTGCACTTGGTGGTATCGAGGTCTCTTTTGAGGTTGGTGATCACCCAGCACTGCAAAATGGACAAACAGCGAAAATTGTTAAAAATGGCAATACCATTGGTTACTTAGGGGCGTTGTCACCAATCGTTCAGAAAAAACTGTCGTTGCCAAAAGTGTATTTATTCGAGCTTATTCAAGCAGAATGTCAGCAAGGTGAGATTGCCAGCTACAAGGCTTTTTCATCGTTCCAGGCTTCACAGCGAGATATTGCTTTGATCTTGGAAAAAGAAATACAAGCGTCTGATCTTATTACGGCAATTAAAAGCCTTAAACAAGAATACTTAATCGATGTGGGTATTTTTGATGTCTATGAAGGCGAGAATATTGAGTCTGACAAAAAGAGCATTGCCCTCAATTTGAGCTATCAGTCTAATGAGGCCACATTAACGGACGAGCAATTAAATCAAAGCGTTGATGAGATACTCAACCATTTACAAACTGAGTTTTCTGCTCACCTACGGTAAACATTCATATTATGTCTCTCACAAAACAAGATATTGCTAACGCTCTCGTCAAAGAAACCCATCTGACACAAACTCAGGCATTGGTGTTGACAAATGAGTTTTTTGATCAAATTACGCAGCAGTTAAGCAAAGGTGAGAGTGTGAAATTATCAAGCTTTGGTAATTTTGTTCTTCGTGAAAAATCTGCCCGCCCCGGAAGGAATCCAAAGACCGGCGAAGAGGTAATGATTTCAGCAAGAAAGGTGGTAACCTTTAAAGCGGGCCCTAAGCTCAAGAAAGCAACGCAAGAAGGTTAAGCTCTACCCGCTGAATTTCAGCTGTATTCAATGAGTGCAATTTCTAAATGGCCATATCTGCTTTCGATGTATTGTTTCAAACTATTCCGATATAGCTAAAACACCCTCATTGGTCATAAGAGGTTACTATTCACTAATTGCACTCATAAAACCTCTAAGCGTCAGCATCGCTGTGTGAATTTCCCCCCACAACTGTTTTTCGTCGACTTTGTCGTCACCACTATGACTGATTAGTTTCGGTTGGTAGTCGTTATCTAGAGAAAATGAGGTGTAGGTATAGCTCATCATTTCATCATCGCTAGAATTCGAACCTTGTGCTAAATAGACGTCATAAATGGCTTCTGCATCAACGGTGTCGCCATTAACAAAAAGCATGGTATTGGAGAAATGCAAAAGCAACCTTTTGGCTGGACACTCACTGGCTTTTCTCAACGGCACATCGCCACTGTTCATGGAGTTGACAATTTGTTGCTGGTGTTCTTCTGGTAATTGAATGTACTTGGTGTCATCATATTGACTAATGTCATTACAGGCACCGCTCTCGATGATGTATTCGTTTAATTCTTTAAGCATAGGGTTTACGGGTTTTTATAGTGTTGACTTATTGGGATTTTTGGCGATATTTTATCTGATAAATATCAAACATGGTAATTGCCATTGCGGCAATAATTGGGCCGATGAATAAGCCCAGAATGCCAAATTGGATAATACCCGCAAGTGTTGATAAAACAGTAACAAAGGTGTGATTAAGTGGGCTGGTGTGATTCATCTTGCTTGCCAGTTTGTGGATAATCACCGGTCGCAGGAAGTTGTCAATCAGTGTGCCTGCAATGAACGCACCGAAAAACAGAATGATAAGCGCATTTGCACCCTCACCAATGGCAAAAAGATACAGCACAAGGGGTAGCCAAACCAAAAGCCCGCCGAGTATAGGGATAAATCCAGCCAGCGCCATGGCGACACCAAAGAATAAAGGTGGCATGCCAATCAGGCTAACGCCAATTGCAAAGACAACACCTTGCAATACTGAAACAATAAAAACACTACCAACAAGGGTAACGGAAAGGCCAGAAAACTGTTTTAGCAAAATGTCATTCAGGTGATTATTCATCGGTGACAGAGTCTTAATTTTGCTGACTATTGAAGCGCCATCAATGTAGAAGTAGTAGAGTGAGAAAATTGCCAGAATAACAAAGAAAATGAACTGACTTGATAGGGTGACAATACTTTTAAGAACAACAACTGCAAAGTCTTTTGCAGTAACAATGACACTCTCTAAATTATTTTTAAGGGCGTCATCAATCAGTCCTTTAATCGACTCTGGTACAGCGAGACCGATGATTGTTTGATCGACTAATTTCTGCACTTCAGACAGTTGAAAATTTTCCTGTAGTGTGCGAATCATGCCACTCATCTCTATACCACCCACCAGCATCAGGTAACTCAAAGGCAAGATGAGCAAAACCGTGACAGAAGCCGTCATCAGAAGGGCGGCACGGTGTTTTGAGTATTTGCCAGCTAAGCGAGAAAAAATATTGAAGCTGGTGATACTGATTAACAGGGATAAAAATAGTGCCGGCAAAAAGGGTGTAAAGAGCCAAATAAGTGCCGCCGTTGATATTCCTAATAAGGTCAAAATAAAGCCGTCTTCGTGTTTATTCATTTTGATTTCGCTCATTTATTCTCCAGTTTAACAATGAGATTTTTGCAACAACTATTTTAGATTTGATAGTGGGATTATATTTATTTTACAAGGCATAATTTTAGAAGTTCTACTTGTTGTATGGCGAAAAATATTAACACAGAAAAATAAATAAAAACCCCTATCCCAAGGGGCTGAGGCTAAAAACCCTAAAAAATTCCCATCAATAGCTAGTGCTATTAATCGTAAATTATTACACATTTTTTATTCGTTTTTATCATTCTGCAAATTTTAAAATGGTTGTTGTAAAAGTCTCACAACTGCGTAAGCCACTTCTTCGTACGGATGAGATGCCTTCATTGCACTAACGACTTGGTCAATGCGATTATCATCGCAAACCATTTCGATTTTAAACTCTGGCAAGACCTCAAGTTGGTCTAAAACGCCAATGGCTGGTTCAGCGCCTTGTGTTGGCATAAACTGCCCAATGCCTTCGGTTTGCCAGGCGCAATGGCTGTAGTTATTAATATTGCCCGCACCCGCTGTAAACATTGCAGCTTTGACTTGTTCGGCATCGTTATTTGGCACGTAAAAACTAATTTGGTACATCGAAAATTCCCTTAAGACAGTCCTGTCTTTCTTGCTTGTCCATTCGTTCTATGGCATATCTTAAAGTAGTTCTTGGGAGTTGTGCGTAGTTCTGTTTTAAAAATTGCTTAACAAGCGTGGCGTCACGCTTATAAACCTCTCTTAACATCCAGCCAGTTGCTTTGTGAATCAGGTCTTGTTTATCGCCAAGCAGTGATTGACTAATTTGCAGAGTCGGCTCAAGACAGTTGTTTTTGATAAAGGTAAAAGTAGACACAATCCCAATTCGACGAGTCCAGATATCATCAGAGTGGGCGTAGTTTTGCAAAATTTCGGTCTTATTCGGTTTATCAAAAAGATAGCTGCCGACTATGTTTGGCGCGGTAGTATCGACTAAATCCCAATTATTGATAGAAGCAAAATTTGCTGAATAAAATTCATAAATTGCTCTTTGATTGCCCTTTGGGTATTGATACACCAAAATAATAAGCCCGCAAAGACGCTCCTCGTGAATAGGCGAGTTAAGCAGTGTTGAGATGCCGTCAAAAGAGATCTTCCAATGGTATTGCTTGGCAACTTTACGCAACTCTGGCATGCGCACGCCGATAAATTGATCACCATAACCATACTGCCCTTTGCCGGTTTTGAAAAACCACTCATTGCTTTTTCGACGCTCTTCACTGGCGACAGATTTGAGTGCATTAATGACTTCATTGGCAATCATCGGATATACTATATTCCTTCGAACTTTACTAGGATTATCATACATGCAAACAGCATATTTTGCCGGCGGATGTTTTTGGTGTATGGAGGCGATTTTTCAGCGTATTAATGGTGTTGAGCGTCTCGCCAATGGCTATTCTAATGGCGACACTGAAAATCCCACCTACGAAGAAATATGTACAGGTCAAACTGGCCACGCTGAGGTTTTAAAAATTGACTTTGATGAGTCCCTGATTTCTTATTTGGGCTTATTGAAGGTGTTTATTGAGGTGCACGATCCCACAAGCCTTAATCAACAAGGTGGTGACGTTGGTGCCCAATATCGCTCAGCTGTGTTCTATACTGATGAATGTCAAAAAGAAGCAGCACAAGCCGTAATTGACGGTGTTGCCGGTGCAGTAACAGAGGTCAGCCCTTTAAAAGTGTTTTATACTGCAGAAGGGCATCACCAAAATTATTATAATGACAACCAAAGCCAGCCGTATTGTCGACTGGTGATTTTGCCCAAAATACAAAAGTACTTTAAATAAATATTACAGATGAAAGACGAAGAGCTGTTGCGTTATTCGCGGCAAATCATGCTGCCGCAAGTGGACATCGATGGTCAACAAAAACTGGTCGATTCAACAATGCTGATTGTTGGTATGGGTGGGCTTGGTTCGCCAAGCGCCTATTATCTTGCTGCCGCGGGTGTTGGCCATTTAATTATTGCTGATTTTGACAAGGTAGAGCTATCAAACTTGCAACGTCAAATAATTCACAGTACGCAGGATATTGGCAAAGACAAGGTTGACTCTGCAAAAGAAACCTTAATGGCTTTAAATCCAAAAACTAAAGTTACAACGATTAAAGAATTAACTAAGGAAAACTTGGTATCTCTTGTATCACAAGCCGATGTTGTTCTCGATGGTACCGATAATTTTAAATCGCGTTTTGCCATCAATAAGGCTTGTGTTAAAGCTAAGACACCCTTGGTGTCAGCAGCTGTGATTCGTTTCGAAGGCCAACTGTCGGTGTTTAAGGGTTATGAGGCCGATCAACCTTGTTACCAGTGTCTTTATTCTGAAGAGGGCGATGGCGCAGAGAATTGTGTTGAAAACGGTATTTTGGCGCCAGTTGCTGGCGTACTGGGTACGATGCAAGCCTTGCAAGCTGTCAAAGTGTTGTTAAGCCTTGGCGAGCAATTGTGCGGGGAGTTGATGCTGGTTGATGCACTTGATTTAAGCTTTAGAAGGGTTAAAATTTCTAAAGACAGCCAATGCCTAATTTGCAATTAGCGCAACACTAGAATGTCTGAGATTGTTCAAGTCTGTAACAGTCACGACCTAGAAATCACTAAGACGTTATTTCTTGAGTATCAACAAGAGCTTGGCGTAGATCTTTGCTTTCAAGAATTTGAAGAAGAGCTAAACACCCTGCCAGGCGAATACACCCAGCCTAACGGTCGATTATTTCTAATTAAAGAAAAGACCGAAGTGGCTGGCTGTATTGCTTTTAAACCTGTTAGTAACAATTGCTGTGAAATGAAACGTTTGTATGTCAGACGTCAATTTCGTGGTCATAATTTTGGTCGATTATTGGCCACCAAGCTGATTGATGCAGCGCGGCAGGCAGGGTATTCGACAATGCGTCTTGACACGCTTTCTAGTTTGGTTGTTGCTATTTCCCTGTATCAAGGGCTTGGCTTTGTCGCCAGCGAGCCAACTTATCAGCACGATGAATTAGATCTTACGTTTATGACGCTTGACTTGGTTGGTGGGCCAGGCAAAAATTAGCCCCGTGTAGGGAAGACCTAGACGGGGCTGGTTAATTGCATACTTTCTTTTCTAAAGGAGAAGACAGGCATTAAATATAATACATCTTGCAATTAACGTATCACTCAAAAACTACAAACTTTCTCCTTGTACTATTGGGAGAGACGAAGGTAAATTATTTGTTGAAACACAGTTCTTAATTGAATGTTACATTTTTACTCTAACACAGACTTCTTTAATTTGCAACCGTTTTCTAAATTTAATAGCCAAGAAGTCTTTTCTTGACTATTAAATTGCAGACCTTTTAGTACTGCCAAAGATCGTTGATATTCCAGAAATCTTCCGCTCGTTGGCTGATGCCAGCATCAGTATTTTCAAAGGCTTTCTGAATCCACTGTTTACACTTGGTCATGTTTTGCTCAACACCCTCGCCGTTGGCGTACATTAGACCTAAGTTGTATTGGGCGGCTGCATGGCCATTCTCTGCGGCCATTTGATACCAAACAAAGGCGGCTTTATTGTCTTCCTCAACACCCTCACCGGCATCGAACTTGTAGCCAAGATTAAATTGGGCTTTTTGATGCCCTTGTTGTGCGGCAATCTCGTACCAGTGAATCGCTTTACTGTCATCTTTAAGCACGCCTTCGCCTAAGTCGTATTTGTGAGCCAGTTTGTATTGCGCTTCAGAATGTCCTTGGTTTGCGGCTTTTTGATACCAAGAGACAGCGGTTAGATTGTCTTCGATAACTGCCTCACCCAAATCGTATACTAGGCCTAATTGGTATTGAGAATCTGCGTGGCCTTGTGCAGCTGCTTTCTCATGCCAAGCGAGCGCCTTTTGTGAGTCTTCAAACACACCGTTGCCCTCAGCATACATTCTGCCCATGGCGGATTGAGCTAAGGCATAACCTTGGTCTGCAGCAGCACGATACCATTCAACGGCTTGCAAGTTGTCAGCTGTAACGCCCTTGCCGGATTCAAACATCAGGCCGAGATTGTACTCCGCCGTTGAGTCGTAGTTACGAGCAGCCTCGCGGAACCATTGTAGGGCTTGCTGGTTGTCTTTTGCTACACCTTCACCATTCATAAACATTAAACCCAAGCTTGCTTGTGATTGCGTATGCCCTTGCGTAGCTGCTTGGTGATAATATTGAATTGCCAATTGATCATTCTCGGTAACATTTTCGCCATTATCATATATTTGACCTAAGTGGTATTGAGCGTCGACATGGCCTTGTTCGGCCGCATGAGAGTACCAGAAAATCGCCTTGGATGGGTCTTGTGGTATGCCTGAACCTGTACCGTACGTTTGACCCAGTTTGAATTGCGCGTGTGCATGGCCCCGTTCAGCCGCTCTACGATACCACTGCGCTGCTTTTTTATCGTTTTCAAGGACGCCATCGCCGTTGGCATACATCTCAGCAAGAGAAGTTTGTGCGTCGGTGTGGCCTTGCTCTGCAGCGGCAAGATACCAGCGCATTGCCGTCTTGCTGTCTTGCGTCAACCCATTGCCTTCAATATACAGGTTGCCTAGTGCGAATTGCGCATCTGCAAAACCTTGGTTCGCAGACTTAGCGTACCATTTAGATGCGGCTTCAATATCCGCACTAACACCGTGACCGGCTGCAAATACTTGACCTAACATAAATTGCGCTTCGGGGTGGCCACGATTGGCAGCCTTACGGTACCATTGCAGTGCTTGTTGTGAATCGATGGCAACGCCAACACCTTGAGTATAGACCAGTCCCATATTGTATTGTGCATCTGCGTAACCTTGTTTGGCGGCATTGCGATACCACTGTAGAGCTAGCTGGGTATCTTGCGCTACGCCGTTACCGTTGGCATATATATCGCCAAGGTTTGATTGCGCTGCTGGATGCCCTTGTTCTGCTGAAAGATGAAGCCACTTTAATGCTTTTTCGAAATCGGTAGGCACGCCTTTGCCGTTGGCATACATAACACCTAAGCTTGACTGTGCTGCCGCATGATTTTGTTGTGCAGCTTTGCTGTACCAGTGAACGGAGCGCTCGAAGTCTTTGAAAATACCTTCGCCGCTTTCGTAAATCAAGCCAAGATTAAACTGTGCATTTGCGTGACCTTGCTCAGCAGCGGCTTTGTATAAATTGTAAGCCTGCCTATCATCCTCAGCAACACCAGTGCCTTCCGCATACATCGCTGCGAGATTTGCTTGTGCCGATGCGTTATTTTGTGCAGCAGCCATTTTCAGAAGTATTGCTGCAGTTTGGTCGTTTTCAATAACACCATTGCCGGTAGCATACATCATTGCTAGGTTTGATTGTGCTTCGGCGTGACCTTGATCGGCAGCACGTTTATACCATTGTGCCGCTTTTGATAGGTCGCCGTTTGCGCCATCATTAGTTTCAAAAGCAAGCGCAGTGTAGAATTGCGCATTAGTGTGCCCTTCAATCGCTGCTTGTTGATACCAAGTAAATGCTTGCTTTAAGTCTTGATTAACACCATCACCGGTGCGATATTTCTCCGCTATCATGTATTGCGCAATGATGTGACCACTTTGCGCTGCTTGTTGATACCACTGGAAGGCTTGTGCATTGTCTTCAAGCACGTATTCACCCATGTCGTATTTTTGCGCAATGGCAAATTGTGCAAGCGCGTTGCCGCTAGCTGCTGCTTTTTTGTGCCATTCGAATGCTTGTTTGTCATCCTCTTGAATGCCAATGCCACGCTCTAACATAAGGGCAACAGAATACTGCGCATCTCCATGACCACGTTTACCCGCCATTAAGAAATAGTTAAAAGCTTTTTGATGGTCTATTGCAACACCTTCGCCATCAGAGTAGGCTAAGGCAATACTGTAATAGGCTGGCGCGTATTTTTGTTCTGCGGCTTGCAAGTATAAAGACATAGCTTTAGCGTAATCTTGCTCAACACCTTCATCCATTGCGTACATCACACCGAGATTGGCTTGCGCTACAGCAAGGCCTTGGTCGGCTGCTTTTTGGTACCAATGGATAGCCTCTTGGTTGTCTTCATAAACACCATCACCGTTGTCGTATTTTATGGCAAGATTTAGTTGCGCAATGGCATGCCCTTGCTGTGCAGCTTTTAGATAGAGTTTTAAGGCAACTTCATCATTTTCGGCAACGCCTTCACCAAGGTCATACATTTGTGCCAAATTAGCTTGTGCAGTAACATGACCTCTGTCGGCAGCAATTAAATACCATTTAACAGCTTTACCGTTGTTTTCTGCTACACCTTCACCGATGTCATATTTGTAAGCGAGGTTGTATTGTGCCCCCAAGTGCCCCGCTTCAGCTGCTTTTTGATACCAGTAGACAGCTTTTGCGTTGTCTTCTGAAACCAGTTGCCCGGCATCATAAACCTGGGCCAATTCGAATTGAGCTAATGTGTGACCACCTTCAGCTGCTTTTTGATACCACGAAAATGCAAGTCGTTGATCCGTACCACTATGAGATTTGGCAATATTAATTTGCGCAGTTATGACACCGTCGTTGTTACCAATCTGTGCAAACCACTGGAGGGCTTTGTAATTATCCACTCCAAGTTGTGAGTTTGCGTACTCCAGGATGCCAGCATTGTCTTTTGCCTCTAAGAACCAAGCTAATGCTTGATCATCATCTGTACCAAGTAATGATTTGGCAATATTAATTTGCGCAGTTATGACACCGTCGTTGTTGTTTGCCTGAGTAAACCATTCAATCGCTTTGTGGTCATCTTTACCAAGCAGGGCGCTACCAAGGTTGATTTGTGCAGCAGTAATTCCAGTTGGGTTGTTGGCTAAAGTATACCACGCCAACGATGCCGAATCATCATTAGCAAGATGCTTGTCACCCAGAGCATTTTGAGATGCAGTAATACCAGCTTGATTTCCTGACTTTTCATACCAAGCAATGGCATTTTCAAATTCTCCATTTGCAGAAAAGGCGTCACCTAGAGCATTTTGTGAG
>DUCF01000007.1 GCA_012959965.1 Candidatus Thioglobus sp.
CAGGTTCGTTGAAACATGTGAATGTGCTCGCATTGATCGGCAATTCGTGCCATGTCATAAAGGTCTTGGCTGAGCGACTCTCTGTACTCGTTGTTTTCTGGGTCGGCAATTAAAACCGCCGCACCAGCTGTGGAAAAATGAACTCTTGAGCCACTTAAATCTAGGTCGTATTTTTCAATTTGGCCGTGAAGTGTCAAACCGTGCTGCGACATGGCCATTGCTTTTCTAACCACTTCTTCTGGCATTCTCAATCTACCATCATCACCCATGGTTGCACCAAATGCAACACAGGTTTCAATACAATGAGGAGTGGGCTCGGCGAAACCAATTTCTTCAAGGATGCGAAATACATTGGCTTCAATTGAATGTACTTGTTTATCGCTGAGCGGTTTGTATGTGCCGCCTATCTCGCCTGGAAGTACGGGCTTTTCATCCTCAGCGAGTGGTGCTGCTCTTAGCGCTATTCGTGCTGCTCTGCCGCCGGTTTTTCTTCGTGTCATTTCCTGAACCTTAGTATGTCAATGATTAGATTTGTTTATTATAAAACATCTACAACCCTTTCACAAATGAGAAATAATATTTATCTAGCATAAGAAAAACTAATGTATTATTAGCTAAACACTTTATTGTTATTATATGAGAAGCAAGCTCCCATCACTGAATGGTCTTAAGGTTTTTGAGGCGGTTGCACGACACTTAAGCTTTACCAAGGCTGCCGACGAACTGCATGTCACCCAAGCCGCTGCCAGTCACCAAATACGAAAATTGGAGCTTCAAATTGGTGTGCAGTTGTTTATTCGTCAGTCCAGAAAAATTCAATTGACGAATGAGGGAAAAACCTTATTGCCTGTGATGACAAAGTCACTGGACGCGATTGCAGATAGGTTGTTGCAAGTTAGTGCCGATGATGGTTTTGCAATGTTAAAGGTTCGGATAGCCCCCTCAATTTCTGCCAAGTGGCTTTCTCCAAGGCTGAATAATTTCTGGCGACACAATCCGGACATTAACTTAAGCCTCTTTCATTCAAACGAAGACGTGGATTTTGTCAGTGAAGATATTGATATTGCCATTACTTATGGCGATGGAAAATGGCCCAACGTTGAGAGCTTTCACTTGTTGTCGCTTGATTTTTTTCCGGTATGTAGTCCAGCCTTAGTTGCGGGATTTGATCATGAATTTGCCGAGGATGATCTTGCACAGCTATCCTTGCTTCATGATGCCAGCTATCAATCATGGTCTTCTTGGGTAAGGAGTGCAAACTTTAGCAATAGTGATCCTAATAGAGGGACAATTATCGATGATACGAACGTTTTAGTGCAGGCCGCTATCGGCGGCCAAGGTGTTGCAATGGGATCTTCACTTCTTGTTGGTGAGCATTTGCGGTCGGGGCGCTTGGTGCGTCTTTTTGATCATATATTAAGGCCTGAAGAAGGATACTACGTCATCTGTCCCAAGGCGCATCTAGAGTGTCAGAATGTGCGGTTATTTAAGAACTGGTTGTTGTCTCAGGTATAACTCTTAACTTCTTCCATAACAACAAAGGTTGAGCTACTCTGCACGTGAGGCAAGGCAGATATCTTCTCACCCAGTACTTTTCGATAGCTTTCCATATTATTAGTTCGGACTTTGAGTAGGTAATCAAAGTGTGAAGCTATCATATGGCATTGCACAACTTCGGGTATTTCCATAATTGCCGCATTAAAGGCATTCAGTGCTTGGGTTTTGGTGTTATCCATTTTTATTTGCACAAAGGCAATGTGATTGTCGTTAACCAAGTCATGGTTAATTAACGCTCTATAGCCTCGAATATATCCTTTGGTTTCTAACTTTCTAACCCGATTAAGACAGGGTGTTTTCGACAGTCCGATTTGATTAGATAACTCAGTGATCGTCATCCTGCCATCCGATTGAAGTAGTTTGAGAATCTTGTGGTCGTAATTATCTAACATAGTTATATTTCCTAATAATTAAATTATTGTAGATATTTATATTAAATTTTTTAAGTATATAAAAATTAATTACTAATTATATCTAAAAACATAGTTATTAAGTCTATTTAACTTATTTTAAAATAATGGCATGAGTAGAATGGAAAAGTTAGGTGTAGATTATTCAAAATTAAGAAAAGCAATTAGGTGCGCTCGGGTGATGTCTGAGGCATTAGCCTTGAATCAATTACAATTATTAGAGTGCACTAATCTAGCTCAACGAGAACAATTTAAAAGCATAACCGAATCATTTATTGTGGAGTTGCGAGCCTCAAACAAGCCCGATTTACTGTCGCAGTTTATTTCAGAATATAGCATCAGCAGCGAAGAGGGTCTTTCTTTAATGACCCTTGTTGAGGCTTTTTTAAGAGTGCCGGACAACAAAACCAGAGATAAGTTATTTTCTGACAAAATATCTAATAAGCCCTGGTCAAAGCATTTGGGTGGTAAAAAAACCTCAATGGTTAATATTGCAACCATTGCCCTTAGTGTTGCAGACATGATGATTAGTCATGGCCACAGCACCACAATCAAGAATCGTATTAAGCATGCGCTTGATATTCTCTCAAGGCCCGGTATCCGGTTAAGTGCCAATAGTGTAATGCGCTTCTTTGGTGCACAATTCGTTTTTGCCGAGAATGTTCAAAATTCTTTAAAGGTTGCCAACAATACTGGTGCAGTACATTCTTTTGACATGTTGGGCGAGGCGGCCTGGACAATGAAAGATGCTGATCGTTATTTCTTGTCATACAAAAAAGCGTTGATTGCAATTGGTAAAAATAATAAAGGTAATGACATTATTGCTGCTAATGGTATCTCAGTTAAGTTGTCAGCTTTACATCCAAAATATGACTTTATGCATAAAGATCGTGTCATAAAAGAATTGGCACCAAGACTCTTAGCGTTGGTCAATATTGCAGAACAATACAACATTGCTATTAATATCGATGCAGAGGAGGCCGAGAGGCTTGATCTTTCTTTAGATATTATTGACTACATTGCCAAAAACAAAGCCGGAACTGACTGGCAAGGTTTTGGCATAGTGGTTCAGGCTTATCAAAAGCGAGCGCCTTTGGTAATCGATTGGCTTTATGGCTTGAGTGAAAAGTATGATTTGAATATCATGCTGCGCTTGGTTAAGGGTGCCTACTGGGATAGTGAAATTAAGCAGGCTCAAATATTGGGCGATGTTGATTACCCAGTATTTACCAAAAAATCAAATACCGATTACTCGTACTTGGTGTGCGCACAAAAATTGCTTAATATGCGCGATAGAATTTATCCGCAATTTGCCAGCCACAATGCACATACATTGATCAGTGTATGTGAAATAGCCGGCAACGTTGAGGGTTTTGAAGTGCAAAGATTGCACGGCATGGGCGAGTCTTTGCACAATCAATTAGTCAATCAGTATGGCGTTGTTTCAAGAATATACGCACCTGTCGGAAGTCACACAGATTTGTTGGCCTACCTAATGAGGCGCTTATTGGAGAATGGCGCGAATAGTTCTTTCATCAATCATTTGTTTGATGAGAGCGTTAAGCCGAGTGAGCTTGCTACAGACGTTTTAAGCAAGGTTGAGGGTAGCTCTCAAGTCACGCACTCAGGCATTCCACTACCAAAAGATATTTATCAGCCTTTTAGAAACAACTCATGCTCGATTGTTCTTAGTGAGCAGGATGAGGTCGACACGCTGCAAGCTGCGCAGCAGTGCTGGATGGATTATCAATGGCAGGGGGTCTCTATTGTCAAAACTAAAGTTGATGGCGCGAGCCATCAGCACGAAGTGCATAATCCGGCAGATTTATCAGATTTTGCGGGCAGTGTAAGTTTCGCTGATGAGGGGCAAATTAAGCAATGCTTACTCGATGCTAAAAATGCCTTTAATGACAAGAGTCATTCTCAAGATGCAACACTCAAGAGTTTAGAGTGTGCTGCAGATTTGTTTGAAAGTCACCAGGCAGAGTTGATGGCATTGGCGATGCGTGAGGCGGGGAAAACTTTCCAAGATGCGATAGACGAGGTGCGTGAGGCGGTCGATTTCCTTCGTTATTACGCCAACTTAGCAAGAGGCGCTATGTCAGAACAGCGCGAAGCACTTGGGGTGTTTGTTTGTATTAGCCCGTGGAATTTTCCGTTGGCTATATTCACCGGCCAAGTGGCCGCTGCTCTTGCCGCTGGAAATGCTGTGATTGCCAAGCCAGCAGAAAGCACTTCGCTTATTGCTTATCGAGCTATGCAGTTATTGCATGAGGCTGGTATACCGCTAGATTTATTGCAGCTTGTTTTAGGCAAAGGTGCTGACGCTGGCGAAATACTGACGCGCGATGCAAATATTGCTGGTGTTGCTTTTACTGGCTCAACACAGGTGGCTAAACACATTAAGCGTAATCTACTCGTCAATAGCAATGCCAGATTGATTGCCGAAACAGGCGGCCTCAATGCGATGGTAGTTGACTCTACTGCACTTAGCGAACAAGTGACACGAGATGTTATAGACAGCGCGTTTAAAAGTGCTGGCCAGCGTTGTTCTGCACTTAGAATATTACTCATTCAGGAAGATTGCTTTGATGTTATCAGTAATATGATAAAGGGCGCAATGGAGGAGCTGAATTTGGGCAATCCAAAACATATGCGCACCGACTGTGGCCCGGTGATTAATCAGGTTGCACAAAATAAACTTCAGGCACATATTGATGACTCCACAACCCATGCGAAAGTTATTGCTAGAACAAAGCACAGCAATGTTAATGGTTATTATGTTGCACCAACAATGATTGAGCTTGAGTGCTTGGATGATATTAACGAGGAATTTTTCGGCCCGATTCTACATGTTATTCGCTATTCATCGGACAACTTGGAGGTGATGATTGATCAACTGAATGCGAAAGGATTTGGCTTGACCTTTGGTATCCACTCTCGAATTAAATCGCAAGTGGACATGCTAAGTCAAAGAATCAATGCTGGCAATATTTATATTAATCGAAATCAAGTGGGTGCAGTTGTTGGCTCGCAACCATTTGGAGGTGAAGGCCTCTCTGGAACTGGCCCTAAGGCTGGCGGACCGAATGCACTTAATGGCTACAGCAGAAAACTCGATACAGCAGCTATCAGAAAAGATGTTGGACAACTGTCAAATAACACAGAATTTTTTGATCAAGTGACGCTGGATAAGCTAGCAGGCGCATTTCCAAAGCTTGGACAAGCTTTTATCGATAATCTTCAAAGAGCAATCAATCAATATGGCCAGAGCGTTGAACTGCCTGGTCCAACTGGGGAAAGTAATACACTGAGCTATCATCCGAAAGGCTGCATCCTTTGTCTTGGGATTAGTGATGAGGATGCTCTACAGCAATGTTTAATGGCAATGGCGCTCGGAAACACTGTAATGACAATCTTGAGTCAAGAGTGCATTGATCAGTTGATTGGATTGGGTGTCAATGCAAATAAGCTCTTCAAGATGGAGGTGGAGTCCACTGCCAAGCTGCTGAAAAGCGATTGCTATGATGCCATTATGTATAGTGGTGATAGCAAGAAGTTTGATTTGTTAGTTATCGATAGAAATCCTGGAATCACCCCCGTGATTGATTCTATCAATGAGCCATGGCAGCTACTAAATGAACGCGTGGTAACCGTGGATACCACGGCATCTGGCGGTAATGCGAATTTGCTTGCATTGTAGTGTTTTACGTTACAATGACAAAGAATAGATAGGGGTATGACAATGATCTTAGACCAACAAAAAACCGCAGAAGCTTTACCGTGGAAAGAGCTGATAGATTGTTTGGATAAAATTTTTACTCAGACAGTAAACTCGCCTGTTCGACACCACCACAACATGAAAGTTCCAGGCGATCCGGATGCTACTTTGTTGTTGATGCCGGCGTGGATTGAAGGTGAATATTCTGGCGTAAAAATTGTTAATGTTTTTCCGGGCAATAATAAACGCGGCTTGGCTGGTTTGACGGGGCACTACCTATTGAGTTGTGGCAAAACAGGGCGCTTATTCTTGCAACTTGATGGTAATGAGCTGACTTCTAGGCGAACAGCTGCAGTCTCTGCATTGGCTTCGCGTTATCTCTCTCGAGAAGATACTAACTCAATGTTAATGGTTGGTACTGGGCGCATGGCGCGATATCTAATACCAGCTCATATGAGCGTTCGACCAATTGAAGTTGTGCATGTGTGGGGGCGCAACCCAGATTCTGCACAGCGTCTGGTAGAAGAACTTAGGGTTGACGGTATTAATGCTCATATATGTCTACCGGAAAATTTACAAAAAGTAGCCCAACAAGTGGATTTAATCAGTTGCGCAACAATGGCAACAGAGCCACTGATTATGGGGGAGTGGTTGTCAGCAGGAGCTCACTTAGATTTGGTGGGTAGTTTTACCCCTAAGATGCGCGAAACGAACAATGCCGCCATGCAGATTGGCGATGTATTTGTTGATACACGTGCTGGCGCGTTCAGCGAAACTGGTGACATCCTTATTCCAATCAGTGAGGGTGCGATTACGGAAGAGAGCATAGTTGCTGAATTTTTCGATCTCTGTTCTGGTCAGCATCGCGGGCGAGCTGATCTTGTGAATAGTGACAAAGCAATTACCGTATTCAAATCAGTAGGCGCGGCTATTGAAGATTTGGCCGCAGCTATTCTGGCAAAAAGTAGTATTAACTAATTTTCCTCATGTCAGGTCATAACAAGCAAACGGTAGCAGTGGTTGGTGCTGGTGTTGTTGGAATTTGCAGTGCTTTAGAGTTGCAACGTGCAGGCTATCAAGTGACACTCTTTGACAAAACACCACCTGGTGAAGGAGCGTCTTACGGTAACGCAGGCTTTTTAGCTAGGCAGTTAATCAGTCCTCTTGCTGAGAATATGAGTGTTTTTTCTGCGATCAAAATGTGGATTAGCCCCAATTCACCACTTTGCTTACCCCCATCACAACTTATTAATCTAGCTACTTGGTTGGTGCGTTTTATGCAACAAGCATCCAAGAAAAACATTGAATCTTCAAAACGTGCTATTAATGCACTTAACGAGTTATCTGTCGAGTCGTGGAAAAGATTATTGACCGATATTGATGGTTTACATTTCTTGCATAAGCCTGGGTATATATTGTTATGGAAATCCAAGAATAAAATGCAAGACGCCAAAAACGAACTAGACATGATGCAGCATCACGGCATTAAGTGTAAGCTTATAAATAGTGAAAAAATTAAGAAGTTGGAGCCTGAGCTTGACGAAAACCTATCACACGCATTGTATTTTGAAGATGCGTATCAAGTGAGCGATCCTTACAAGCTATGTCAGGCAATATTTTCCAAATTTATTGAACGAGGCGGTGTGTTTGCTCAGCAAGAGGTTGTTTCAATAAAACAACAGGACGATACGATTTGCCTAACAACTTCGAAAAAAATGCTTTTTGATAAGGTGGTTATTTGTGCTGGAGCCTGGAGCAAAAAACTACTAAATCACCTTGGTCTAAGTGTTCCACTGGTTGCAGAGCGCGGTTACCATGTGGACTTTCAAAAAAATAATTTGAATCTAAAGCACCTTATTGCCTCGGCTGAAAATCGATTTTTTATCAGCCCTCTAGAGTCAAGCATAAGAGTTGTTGGTATCAGTGAGTTGGGTGGTTTGAAACTCGGTGCAATCAAAAAGCGTTTTAAGTTGTTAAAAAACCAAAGTGCCGGCATCATTCCAAAACTACGATCTAGCAAACATAAAAGCTTATGGATGGGGCATCGTCCAACCCTGCCAGACTCGCTGCCAGTAATTGATTGCCACCCAAATCACCCAAATATCATGCTTGCATTTGGCCACCAACATCTTGGCCTAACACAAGGTGCAGTCACTGCAGAAATACTGGTTCAAATGATGAAAAACGAAAAAACCTCTATAGATACAAAGCCTTATTCTGCCACACGGTTTTAAGCAATAATTTCCTAATTTATGGGGCGAGGCGCAGCTGCAACTACCCATAGCCTCATCTTGCTCTTGTCACTCACACTTAGATTGTCAGGTT
>DUCF01000008.1 GCA_012959965.1 Candidatus Thioglobus sp.
TGTTGTGCCAGCTAAGGTCGCGGATGATGAGATGGTATTGATACCCGCTGGCACATTTCAAATGGGCAATCCGGATCGCGAGAGCGGTGATGATAATTATCCAGTGCGCAGCGTCACAATCGACAGTTTTTACATGTGCAGGGTTTTCGTTTAGCAGTAGACCTAAAATAGTTTCAGACTAAGAGTCATTGTCTGGCTCGTAAATATCTTCTTCGTCCTTAAAGCCGTGCCTGTCTACCTTAAGGTCATGAATCACGCCATCATTAACGCTATAGATCCAGCCATGGACATGCAGTTGTTGGCCGCGTTGCCATGCGGTTTGCACAATTTTACTGCGAGATAAATTGGACACTTGTCTGATGACGTTAATTTCGCACATGCGGTTAAGGCGATCCTCGTCTGAATCGAGTTTCTTTAATTCTTTTTGATTGAACCAAAAGTGGTCTTTAACCGAACGTAGCCAATAATCACTAATGCCAGCATTGGTGTTTTCCATTGCAACCTTGATACCACCACAGCCATAATGGCCGCAAATAATAATATTTTCTACTTTAAGTACATCGACAGCATACTGGATGACCGACTGGCAGTTAAAGTCGACATGCTTCACCAAGTTACCAACGTTTCGATGGACAAATAACTGGCCTGGCAGTAGGCCAACTATTTCATTCGCGGGGACACGGCTGTCAGAGCACCCAATCCATAAGTATTTTGGTGTTTGCTGTTTTGATAGAGTGGCAAATAATTCAGGCTGCTCTTCTGAAACTTGTTGCGCCCAGCGTTTATTGTTTGCTAATAATTCAGATACGTTCATAATTGTTGCAATTATACATTTTGCATTATCATAATATTCTAAAAAAACTTTGTATTGTTATGCGATTTTAAAAGACCCAAATTAAACAAATATAATTTGGTTTAATTCAAATAAAAGCCACTCCATTAGGTTGATATTGTAATAGAATCTCCATAGCTAATGCTTAAGTAGCAGAGGGCTGAAAACACTATTTCTAATAAGCGTATTTGATGATCTGGATAACCAAAATATTTCCCTTCCTGTTGTGGATTAAGGAGTTAAAAAATCCCGAGGTATTGAAAGCGGACGCTATTGCAGGCGCAACGGTCGCTTTGGTGTTGGTGCCACAATCAATGGCCTACGCACAGTTGGCCGGTCTTGGTCCTCAATACGGTTTATACGCCTCTTTCCTGCCAGTGATGATTGCCGCCCTCATGGGCTCATCAAGGCAACTAAGTACTGGTCCAGTGGCTATTGTCTCTTTGTTGACTGCTGCTGCTCTTGGCGACTTAGTAATTGATCCGGGCAGTTATGCTGTCTATGCAGCACTCTTGGCATTGATTGTAGGTGTGTTTCAATTGTTGCTCGGCATTCTTAGGATTGGCTTTGTCATCAACTTTATTTCACACCCTGTAGTGAATGGCTTTACCAATGCTGCAGCAATTATTGTCAGTGTCTCCCAATTGCATAAGCTTGTGGGTATTCGAGTAATAAACTCCTCGGATACTGACTGGAGCGCAGCTTGCCAGCCTCTAACGATGCTTGATAGGATAGAGCAAGCAGGGAGTGGCGCTATGCACGCGATATGTAATGCTGATCAAAATTACGAAACCCTATGGCGTTTGCTCGAAGCCGTCTCAAGCTATGCGCACATTCCAACATTAGCCATGTCGGTATTAGCCTTGTTAACGATGCTACTGTTAAAGCGTTTTTATCCGAAAATTCCAGGCATCCTAGCCGTGGTTGCCGTCTCTATTTTAGTGTCTTGGGTTATTGGTTACGAGTCCATGGGAGGTGTTATTGTCTCCTCGGTAAGTGTCGATAGCATTTTTAGTTTTAAAGTGCCGAGTTTTGACTTTAAGGCCATAGGCTCGCTATTTATTTTTGCGATCATTATTGCATTAATTGGCTTTATGGAGGCTATCTCAGTGGCGAAATCAATGGCCGCTAAAACCAAACAAAGATTAGATGTCAATCAAGAGTTGATTGGCCAGGGCTTAGCCAATGTCACCTCAAGCCTTTTCCAAGGTTATGCGGTTGCAGGTTCATTTTCTCGGACTTCTGTGAATGCTGGTTCCGGGGCCGTTACCGGTTTTTCTTCGGTGGTTACGGCTGTCATTGTTGGTATTACCTTATTATGGTTCACGCCGTTGTTGTACCATTTGCCCCAAGCAACTCTGGCGGCGGTGATTATGATGGCTGTGTTTCAATTAATTAACTTTGGACCGATATGGCACGCCTGGAAAATCGAGAAACACGATGCCATTGTCGGCCTTCTCACTTTTATCCTGACGTTAATATCCGCTCCGCATTTAGAAAACGGCATTGCTTTCGGCGTCATTCTTTCTTTGGGTTTGTTTTTGTACCGGACTATGCAGCCCAACTTTAGCGAGCTCTCAGCTCACGATGGCTCTAAGAACTTTGTCAGCGCAGGGGAGAACAACCTTGAGGGTTGTAAAGTTGTTAGTCTTGTGAAGTACAGTGGCTCGTTGTATTTTGCTAACGCTGGTTATTTTGAAACAAGAATGCTGGAATTGATTGCACATAATCGCGAATATTTGCGTTATATTATTGTTGATGTGGCTGGTATTAATCAAATCGATGCCAGTGGCGAAGAGATGTTATTAAATCTTGTTGAATCCTGCTCAGAGTCAGGCGTTGAAATTCTATTTGCCAGGATGGAGGGTTTAGATACTGTTCTAGAAAGAGCTGGCTTTAAAGACAGGGTGGGGCAAAATCGCTTTTTCCAACGAAGAGGTGAGGCTTTGCGTTATGCTTGGGAAGAGATTGGTGATCCTGAGGCAGAGTTTAAGAGTCCATTACGACATCTTATCGGTCGTTAAAGGTCTTTGTAAAAAGCCTTCACAAAATACAATCCTTGAGGCTCGGATGTTGGCCCTGCTTGTCGTCTGTCCTTACTATCCAAGACATCTTGTACCCAACCAACAACGCGTTCGCCTCTGCCGACTTTTAAGAGTGTGCCAACAATATTGCGAACCATATGATGCAGAAACGCATTGGCTTTAACTTCTAGTAGAACAATGTCGTTATTCTTTGTAATGTTTAGATATTCAATGGTTTTAATGGGTGATTTGGCTTGGCATAGGCTGTCACGGAAGCAAGAAAAATCGTGCTCACCCAATAGCAAAGCCGCAGCTTCTTGCATTTTCTCAATATCGAGCGGCCTTGGTTGCCAAAGGTGTGAGTCAGCCTTTAGTGCTGAGCGCACGGGATGGTTGAGAATTTTGAACTCATAGGCTCTGGCGTAAGCATTAAAACGGGCGTGAAAGTCATCGCCAACTTCTTTGGCCCAGGTGAAGTTAACGTCGGCCGGCAAATTAACATTACCACCAAATAACCAGGCTTTGCTTTCGCGAACCGCCTTAGTTTCGAAATGAATCACCTGCTCTTTGGCATGTACGCCAGCGTCAGTTCGTCCAGAACAGAAGACCCGTACTGGATGGTCGGCAACTTTTGATAAAGCGGCCTCAACAACAAGCTGGACGGTTCTGATGCCAGATTTTTGTATTTGCCAGCCGTGAAAGTGGGTGCCTAAATATTCGACACCGAGAGCAATTTTCATACCTAATGGACCCAACTAATTTGTTGTAAAATCAATTGTATTATTTTAACAAAGTATTGCAACTAGGCCATTGATACTCGTCATTTGGCATAGGAAGGCTTATGAGCAAAAAAAATCAACAATCGGAAATCAAAAGACTGATTTCAGCCTGCGTATATTCAGCCCAAGGCTTCAAGGCTTGCTACAAGTCTGAAGCTGCGTTTAGATTGGAGCTGTGGCTTGGGGTAGTTTTGCTGCCGCTTGGCTATTGGATGGGCGAGTCTGCGATTGAGCAAGTGTTATTAATTACGCCTATTTTTATTGTGCTGATTGTTGAAATGCTTAACTCTGCTGTTGAGGCCGTGGTCGACCGAATTGGCACTGAGAAACATGAACTTTCTGGCTTTGCCAAAGACGTGGCTTCTACTGCAGTGACACTTTCATTAATCCTATTTCTTGTGACGTGGTCGATTATTCTACTTTAGAAAATTTCATCGATCAGCAGGTAGATTGTGTGTTTTTTGACTCAATTGAGAGCACAAACGATTACCTGTTAACTCAACCTTTTAGCGAAACAACTCAATTGTGTATAACGCGTGAGCAGACCAAAGGAAAAGGTCAGCACGGTCGAGTGTGGTGCAGCCAAAAAGACGGCAGTGTGTTGTTTTCAATACGACAAAATTTTGACGCAAGTTGCGATCTTAGCGGCTTAAGCTTGGTAGTTGCTCTGGCGATTGTGAAAAGCTTAGAAGGGGCTTGCGCCATTGAAAAATTGAGCATTAAGTGGCCGAACGATATTTATTTTGGCGATAAAAAACTCTCTGGAATATTACTTGAAAACCAATTACACGGAGACAAGCAATCGGTTGTTATCGGGGTTGGGGTTAATTACGCACTTGGCGCAAATCTTGGTTGCGAAACCCCTTGGGTCGATTTGACGACAATTAGTGATAGTGTGGCAAATATCAAAGCGCTAACAGTCGCTATCATTAATGCTATTCTTGCTTATGTTAAACGCTTTGAGAAAAATGGATTTGAAGATTTTCAAAGTGAGTGGGCGGCTTACGACATGCTCAAAGGCCGGATGGCAAAAGTAGGCCGAGCGAACAATTCTTATACTGGCGAAGTGACCGGTGTAAACAGCAAGGGCGCGTTACTCATATCAAGTGAGGGCGGCGTTGAGACGATGTATAGCTCTGAGCAAATCACCTACATTTAGGGTAAGATATGACCACCCACAAATCCACAGAAAATTAGATGGCGAACAATAGATTAGAAGTTAAAAATATCTGCAAAACTTACGCAAAACGAGAGGTTGTTAACGACGTTTCTTTTGCGGTTGAAGGCGGTGAAATTGTTGGGTTGCTTGGCCCGAATGGTGCCGGCAAAACAACGTGTTTCTATATTGCTTGTGGTCTTGTTCGGTCCGATAAGGGTGAGGTTTTTATTAACCACCATAAGGTCGGCCATATGCCGATGCATAAGCGCGCCAAACTGGGCCTGGGTTATTTACCACAAGAGCCTTCCATTTTCCGTAAGCTCACGGTTGAAGACAATATTTTGGCGGTGTTAGAGCTTAATAAAGCGCTACCTTCTGCACGCAGAAAGCACAGACTTGAAGAGTTGTTGACAGAATTCCATGTGGAGCATATTCGCCACATTAAGGGTGTCAGCTTATCGGGCGGTGAGCGCAGAAGAGTTGAAATTGCTAGAGCGTTGGCGATGGAGCCAAAATTTATTTTGCTTGACGAGCCTTTTGCCGGTGTTGATCCAATTTCGGTGGGTGACATTCAACAAATTATTTACCACCTCAGAGACAAAGGTATTGGTGTATTAATTACCGATCACAATTATCGAGAAATGCTGGATACGTGCGATCACTCGTATGTCATGCACTCTGGGCAAATCATAGCCGAGGGCGACAAAGAAGCGATTCTTACCAACGAGGCTGTGAAAAAAGTCTATCTGGGCGAAACGGCTGGTGAACACTAAACCATTTATCACTCTAGGCATTGAGTCCTCGTGTGATGAAACCGGAATAGGAATATACAGCTCTCAAACCGGCTTACTCTCACACACACTTTTTTCACAAGTCGAGATTCATGCTGAATACGGCGGCGTGGTGCCGGAAATCGCCTCGAGAGACCACATTCAAAGAGCGATACCGCTTATTAAAGACGCCTTACAAGAAAGTGACCTGTCATTACAAGATTTGACCGGCATTGCTTATACGCAAGGCCCAGGATTGGCAGGCGCTCTTTTGGTTGGTAGCTCTATTGCGCAAAGCCTTGCTTGGGGTTTAAACATTCCTGCAATCGGTGTTCACCATATGGAAGGCCACCTTTTAGCGCCACTTCTGGCTGAATCTAAGCCAGAGTTTCCTTTTGTTGCGTTATTAGTTTCAGGCGGCCACACCTTGTTAGTTGAAGTGAGAAGTATCGGCGATTATAAAATTTTGGGCGAGTCTTTAGACGATGCCGTTGGCGAGGCATTTGATAAAACCGCTAAAATCCTCGGCTTGGGTTATCCTGGCGGGCCAGCGCTTGCCAAGCTTGCTACTGAAGGCGAAGTGGGTCGGTTTACTTTCCCGCGACCAATGACCGATCGCCCAGGACTTGACTTTAGTTTTAGTGGTCTAAAGACTTTTGCGAGAAATACCTTTGCTAAACACCCCGACGAAAAAGCCAATATTGCCACAGCCTTTGAAGTGGCGGCAACTGAAACACTGATGATCAAATGCCGTCGCGCTTTGGAGCAAACAGGCTTTTCAACGCTGGTTGTTGCTGGCGGTGTCAGCGCCAACACAACACTACGACAAGTACTTGATGCAATGGGCGAAAAAATGACAGTGGACGTGCATTATCCCGAACACGAATTTTGCACCGATAACGGCGCAATGATTGCACTTGCTGGGCATTATCGCCTTATGGCTGGACAGAGTAATAATGATTTGGAGGTTGCTATCAAACCACGCTGGAACTTAGAGGAGCTTCAAGCCATTTAGTGCAATTAAGTCGTATTAAAAGATCTAAATGATCTATACTTTGTATTAAGTCTAGCTGCCACACTAAGGCAACTAGCGATACGACTTATTGCCATGAATCAACTTGCAAAGATATTTACCCGAGCTGCAGACGGCTTAGATGCGCCGTTGGTGAGTATTGAAGTGCATATTTCAGGCGGCTTGCCGTGCTTCTCGATCGTAGGCTTGCCCGAGGGCGCTGTCAAAGAAAGTAAAGACAGAGTGCGTAGTGCGCTGATGAATTCTAAGTATCGATTCCCCACTCAAAGAATCACCGTTTCTCTTGCACCAGCCAACCTGCCAAAAAGCGGTGGGCGCTATGATCTCGGTATTGCACTGGGTTTATTGATGGCCTCGGGCCAATTAAAGTCGGTGAAAGACATTAATGAGTTTGAATTTTATGGCGAGCTTGGCCTTGATGGCGCTGTTCGTGGTACCGAAGGACTGTTGACAGCATTAGTACAGGGATTTTCTAGTGAACATCATTTAGTTATTCCTGAGACTAATATTGATGAAAGCACCTTGGTGAATGAGGCGAGTATTTATCCTTGCAATCACTTACTACAAATTTGTGGTTTTTTATCCGGTGCCGGCGAGATGAAAAAACTTCAAATTAAAGAGGTCTCGTCAAATCACACCAACTTTGATTTTTCACAAGTTAAGGGGCAACATCAAGCCAAAAGAGCGATGGAGGTGGCTGCCAGTGGCGGCCATAATTTACTTTTAATCGGCCCACCAGGTGCGGGAAAAACCATGCTTTCAGAGCGCCTACCATCGATACTACCACCCCTCACAAAGGAGCAGGCGTTAGAGCGTGCATCCATTTATTCTGTGGCTGGTCAGAGTGTAAATGTTAGTGAATTACGCATCCCGCCTTTTCGATCACCACACCACACGTGTTCTGCGGTTGCTTTAGCGGGCGGTGGTGCAATTCCAAAACCGGGTGAAATCTCGCTTGCTCACGAAGGTGTGCTTTTTTTAGATGAGTTGCCAGAGTTTCCAAGAGCGGCTTTGGAGGTGTTAAGGCAGCCGATGGAGAATGGTGTCGTGCACTTATCGCGTGCGGCCAAACAAGTGAGTTTTCCGGCTAATTTTCAGCTTATTGCCGCAATGAACCCCTGTCCATGTGGTTATTTTGGCGACGGCTCTCAGAAGTGCCATTGCACCGAAGATCAAGTGAGTAAATACCGCTCGAAGATTTCTGGTCCTCTGCTGGATCGAATTGATATGGTGCTTGAATTACCACCATTGCCAAAGGAACTTTTACTGCCAAGTGAGAGTGGGGAGACCCTTGAAAATAGCGAAAGCATTCGAGCGCGCGTGTTAAGTGCTTATAATACTCAGCTTGAAAGACAGGGTAAAGCCAATGATCGCTTGCTTTCTGATGAGGTAGATAAACTGCTTCAACTGGATAGTGATGATAGGCGTTTACTCGAAATGATGATTGAAAAATTGTCGCTTTCAGCAAGAGCCTACTACCGCACTATTAAGGTGGCACGCACCATCGCAGACCTCGATAAAAGCGCAAAAATTCAAAGAGCGCATTTGATTGAAGCTGTGGGTTATCATCGTTTTAATTATTAATTAAGAATTTCATGCTTATTATTCCGGCTATTGATTTAAAAAATGGGCAATGTGTACGCCTAAGACAAGGTTTGATGGACGACACCACGGTGTTTTCAGACGACCCCTGTGAAATGGCCGCCAAATGGGTGAATGAAGGCGCTAGACGCTTACACTTAGTAGACTTAAACGGCGCCTTTGAGGGTAAGCCAATTAACGCTGAAAGTGTTAATCAAATCACTAAAACATTCCCTGATTTGCCGGTGCAAATCGGCGGCGGTATCCGTGATTTAAACATTGCTAATACGTATATTGAGGCGGGCATTAGTTATCTTATCATTGGCACGATGGCGGTGACGCACCCCGAGTTTGTTTCAGAGCTTTGTCGGGAGTTTCCAGGCAAAATTATCGTTGGATTGGATGCCAATAATGGCCTTGTTGCAACCGACGGCTGGGCTAAACAAACTGACATCCATATTGTTGATTTATCAAAGAAATTCGAGCAAGACGGTGTGAGTTCAATTGTCTATACCGATATTGCCCGTGACGGAATGATGCAGGGTGTTAATGTGGAAGCAACCGCAGACCTTGCTAAGCAAACCTCAATCCCTGTCATTGCTTCTGGCGGCATCACCAATTTGGATGATATTGCTGGACTTCTGCATCACGCTAAAGAGGGTATTATGGGTGCGATTACAGGCAGAGCCATCTATGAAGGGTCGCTTGATTTTAGAGCCGCGCAGACTATGAGTGATGTTTATGATCATTGAAGTTGCTTACGCACTTGCTGAAAAACAAACATTATTAAGCCTTGAAGTAAAAGAGGGTGTCACCTTGCAAGAGGCCATTGAGACTTCTGGTATTTTGAACACCTATTCGCAGATTGACTTAAGTAAAGACAAGGTGGGTATTTTTGGTAAATTGGCCAAACTCGACACCGTTTTACGTGAAAAAGATCGTGTTGAGATATACCGTCCTTTGATTGCTGACCCTAAGCAAGTGCGCAAAGAGCGCGCAGCGGCGGGCAAAGTGATGCGAGGCGGCAAAAAAACGTAAATCAAGGTAAAATAACCCCTCTACACTATTGATATTTTAATAAATGAGCGACGAAAAACCTCCGAGTCCGACCTTTTTTCAAAAGGTTATTGGTAAGTTCTTTTACCAACCACTTAAATCCCGTAAACAATTAATGCAAGCCTTGGAAGAGGCTGAAGACAATCTTGTGATTGATGCCCACTCTCGTTCTGTTATTGAGGGCGCCCTCCAAGTTGAAAGCCTCAGGGTGCGAGATGTCATGGTACCAAAAGCAAAAATGGTCCTGATTGCTTCCGATGCCTCGACAAAAGAACTTCTGCAAGTGATGATTCGTTCGTCGCATTCTCGTTTTCCGATACACAATCAAGAGCAAGATCGTGTTTTAGGCGTCATTCTCGCCAAGGATTTACTGTCTCATTTTGCTGAGAACGGGGGTGGCGAGTTTAATTATCGAGAATATTTGAGAGATGCGCTATCGGTGCCTGAAAGCAAGCCACTTGGCGCGCTGCTTCGAGAGTTTCAGCAGAGTAAATCTCATATGGCTATTGTTCTGGATGAATACGGTGAGATTGCAGGATTGGTCACCTTGGAAGACGTGCTCGAACAAATTGTTGGTGAAATTGAAGATGAGCACGACCAAGAAGAGGACTATATTGTGGACTATGGCGACGGTCGTTATTTGTTGCAAGCCAACACACCGATTGGAGAGTTTAACGAATTTTTTGAAACGTCGATCAAAAATAATGATTTTGACACGGTTGCAGGCATGGTTATAGCGGGCTTCACCTACTTACCAGAGCAAATGAGTGAAATAAGCCTCCATGGTTTTCAGTTTAAAGTCTTGAAAACAGATTCTCGTCGACTGCACTTGCTTGAGGCAACGCGCTTAAAGAAAGGCCCGAAAGATTAGATCGGCGCAGTTAATCGACCGAATAAAAAGTAGAGTTTGGCAACATCAAGTTGTTTCTACGAAACTTATACTAAAGTAGGCTCCGCACTGCTCTCTGAGTATAATCAACCGATATGAGTACACTTGAACAAACTACCCAGCTAGCTATTGATTTAATCAAAAAACAACAAGCCACTGATTTTGAAATATCCGTGGCTGAGAGTTCTGGCGTCTCCACAAGTGTTAGATTGGGAGAGGTTGAGACATTGCAGTATCATCTTGATACAAGCTTTGATATCAATGTTTACTTTGGCCAAAACAAGGGCCATGCCTCTAGCGTGGATTTGAGTGAGAAAAGTTTGCAAAAAGCCATTGAATCCGCTTGCTTAATTGCCAAATACACCCAGGAAGATCCGTTTAACGGCCTTGCACCTAAGGAAAGAATGGCGTGGGATGTGCCGGAACTGGATCTTTATCACCCCTGGGATTTAGATGCGAAATACAGCATTGAGCTAGCCAAAGAGTGTGAAGCTAGCGCCCTAGATCAGGCTGAAATTGATAACTCCGATGGCGCAGAGTTATCCAGTTTTGAAGGTACAAGCTTTTATGCGAATTCCAACGGATTAATCGCCAAAGCAAAGAGCACAAGGCATTCGTTACACTGCTCTTTGATTGCAAAGCGAGGCAGTGAAATGCAAACCGCTTACGACTACAGCAGTGTTTTGGATGCCGAAGACTTGTTGTCGGCCAAACAGATTGGCCTTTCAGCGGCTGAATTGGCACAACAAAAACTTGGTTCAAAAAGTTTGAAATCACAAAAGTGCCCCGTTATTTTTACTTCACGACAATCCTCGGGTTTGTTTTCTCAGCTATTGAGCGCGCTTGGCGGCTCAAGACAGTACAAGAAATCATCGTTTTTGCAGGACTCTCTTGGAGAGATCGTATTGCCTGAGGGGATGAGTATTTTTGAGGACCCAATACAGCTGAAAACAATTGGCGCAAGAGCGTTTGATCAGGATGGTATAGCGAAACAAAAACAGTTTTTTGTTGAGCGTGGCAGAGTGGCAAGTTATATTATGAGCCAATATTCCGCCAATCAGTTGGGTTTAGAATCAACAGCGAATGCTGGCGGTGCCAGTAATTGCCAAGTTAGCACAACATTTGACGGCGCACTGGACGCGCTCCTTAACGAAATGCATAAAGGCTTATTGGTTACTGACTTGATGGGTCATGGTGTCAATACCACAACAGGTGATTACTCCCGTGGTGCACAAGGTTTCTGGGTTGAAAATGGGAAAATTCAATACCCAGTGTCAGGCATCACTATTGCGGGCAACTTAAAAACTATGTTTACTAATATCTCTGCAGTTGCAAGCGATATTGATTTTAGAAGCAATATTAAAGCTGGCTCAACATTGATTAGCGAGATGACTATTGCAGGAGAAATTTAAGTGAGAGAGTTCGATGTCATCATTGTCGGTGGCGGCATGGTTGGTCTTGCTTTTGCATTAGAATTATCAGTACGACAAAACATTTCAATCGCTATTGTTGATCCCGGCGAAATAAATCCAACAATTCACAAATCTTTTCATACACGTGTCAGTGCTATAACACCTGTCAGTGAGGCATTCTTGGGCGGGCTGGGTGTTTGGGAGCGCATTTCTAGAAGGAAGTCTTTCAATGCCACCAAGGTGTGGGATCAGAATTCTCACGGTCAATTGAATTTCAACGCGTCGGATGAAAGTCTTGATCATCTTGGCAGTATTGTTGAGAACGACCTCATTCAAGCTGCGCTATTCACATCTCTTGATCGGGGAAAAATTGACTGTATTAAGGGCAGTTTAACCGCGCTTGATAAGACTGAAGAGGGCTATCAAGTCACATTGAGCGATCAAACAAAGCTTGCTTGTCAGTTGCTTATTGGCGCAGACGGCGCACAGTCTCAAGTGAGAAAGTTGTCTGGTATCGACACCTGTGAAAAAGACTATCAACAACAAGCGATTATTGCCAATATTGCATGCGAGAAGTCTTTTGATGGTGCCATTTGGCAGCGCTTTTTAGCCGACAGTATTATTGCACTATTGCCATTGTCTGACAAACAAGCCTCTATTGTTTGGTCGTGCAAAAATCCCCTTGCGAGCGAGTTAACCGATATGCAAAATGCTGATTTTTGCCGGGCACTGTGTGCGGCCGTTGAGTATCGTTTTGGCGAAATAACATTAGAGAGTGACAGAAAGGCGTTCCCTTTGATTGAGCGTAGTGCAAATGATTACGTTTTGCCAAATTTAGCACTCATAGGTGATGCGGCGCATAATATTCATCCTTTGGCGGGTCAAGGTGTAAATCTTGGGTTTGCAGATGCACAAGAGCTTAATATGCAGCTTTATACACATACCGATAAAGCCCTGGGTGATCATATGGTTTTGAGAAAATATGCCAGAGCAAGGCGCACTGATAATGAGCTCATGGCTAAAACAATGACAGGACTTAATTGGATTTATAAAGAAAACAATGAAGGCTTACGTTGGCTTAGGGGCTTTGGTATGAATCTCATCGATGAGACGCCATTGCTTAAGTCATTCTTGCAGAAGCACGCATTGGGTAAGCAGGGTTAGTGGCGCACTTTAGCGAATAAATCGGGTCGGCGTAATGATGCCATCAACGGGTACATCCCACGGTTTTGCATCGAGTTGATCCACTTCTTGGCAATTAAAAGCCAGCGCAAAAAGCTTGGGTTTGTTAAATTTATTTTGCTGGGCTTTAAACGCCAGTGTCTTGTCATAAAAACCACCACCCATACCCATTCTGTTTTTGTGTTTATCAAAACCGACAAGGGGCATTAGTATCAAATTCATTTCGTGGGCACCGACAAGTGGCGTGAAAAGCGGCTCATCAATACCAAAACGATTTTTTTGAAAATGCTGCCCAACTTTGGCAAATTTGAGCTTTTCACCGACCAGAATTGGGAAATACACGCTATGACCCTGACGGCTTAAAAATTTAATGATATTTTTGGTTTCAACTTCCCCGTCATTAGGGGTGAAGATGGCGATGTGTTTTGCGCTGCGAAAAACCCCTGCCTTTTGGCATTGGTAGAGTAGTTTTTTGCCTTTTTTATGACGCACCGGCTGCGAGAGCGATTTTCTAAGTCTTCGTAGTTTACGACGTAGTTCTTTCATTGCAACACATTGGTCTAAAAATTTGGATTTTAGCAGTACAATGAGCCCTTTTGGGTTCATTTGTAAAATCATCATGGTGGAAGTAAAGACATTTAGATTGATTTGCCTGCTAACGGCTACACTGCTATCACTGAATACACAGGCTGATGAAGAGCTATTTTATTACGCCCTCAAGAGCTATGAAAATCAAAAGTACAGTGTGTCCTTCGGTATGTTTGCTGATCTGTCAAAAGCGGGACTCCCAAGTGCTAGCACCATGCTAATGTCGCATTATGAGGAGGGGTTGGGCGTTCTTCAAGACTCCACCAAGGCCATGTCTTATTTGGGCTTGGCTGTGACTCAAATGGATAATTACAATCCGGAAAACGGTTATCAAGCTGGTCTGATGTTTTTACGCATCAATAAACTGTCTGTTGCATTGGAGCAGCTCAAGACTGCGGCTAAGTACAAGCACCCATTGGCGTCTTATGAGATTGCCAAACTAAAGCTTGCTGGGCTCGAAGAGCAAGTATTAGAGGCGGTTATGTGGGCGATGATTGCCGGCTCTTATGACACAAAAGAATCTGAATCACTGCGCTCGATGGTTGAGAATTTATTGGGTGTGCAGGGCGCGCAAGCGCTACAAATGACGGAAAAATGGTTTAAGGACAACAGCGCTGAGATGCTCAGAAAAGAGATTAAAAAAATGAGAAGGAAGGTTAAATTAATGGGTCTTCTCAAGAATATTCAGGAGTAGACCCTTAAAAGGTCCGTTGTGCCGCGTTGATAAAGACCTGGGCCTTACGGCTCAAGGCGGAAGTTCGACGCTTACCGCAGGCTTCCCACTTCAAGGCGGGCTTGCACAATAGTAAAACAATCTCATCTCCTGTTCTGTCTTTAATCGGCTCAGGGATAAAAATCAAACACGCACACAACAGATGATTTCATTATCACCCCGCACTTTGAGATTTGCAAATTATTTTTTTCTTTTTTATGTAAGACTGTAAGAATATATTGATAATTGATGTAGTTTGACTACGGTTATCAACAGGCGTAGGATTGAGCTAACTCAATTTACAAGAGTGCATGATAAGTCTCGCACTCTTCAGGAAAAGCCGAATGAACTTTGACATACTCCAATCACCCTTCGCGTTTTTGCATCAAGAAATTGGTGACATTACGCATGAGAAAACGCTACGAGCATACGAAGACAGCTGGGAAAAAGATGGCAGGGATATTTCAGCAGCGATTGACCGTAATGGCACGCCGTGGTTGCGAATGTTTAACCCTCAGGGTAAGCGCATTGATGAAATCCTCTTCCCACGGGAATACTGGTGGCTTTTAAAGAGCGGCTATAAAGCGGGTGCTGTGTGGCGTGTTTTCGAAGAAGACTCTTTGTTAACTTCCTATTTGCAAGGCTACATCACCTCTTTTTACGATTCCGGGCTTTATTGTCCTCATACCGTTTCCTTGGCAACAGCGGTGTCGGTTGAGAAGTACGCGAATGAATCCTTAAAGCAATGTTTTCTCTCACAGCTACTCAAAAAGGATGACACGGTATCTCAAGGTGCGACTTGGATGACAGAAATCAAAGGGGGGTCAGATTTGGGCGGCAATACCGAGACAGTTGCAAGCCAAAATGGCGAGCATTGGCTTCTAAATGGAGATAAATATTTTTGCAGCAATGTGCAAGCGGAGATGGCTGTGGTAGCAGCGCACGTTGAAGGCTCTGCAAACAATGTACATGGCTTGGCACTTTTTCTATTACCAAAATTCCGTCAAGACGGCAGCCTTAATTATCTTATTCGGCGCCTTAAAAACAAAATTGCAACGCGTTCTGTACCAACTGGTGAGGTAGAGTTGAAAGACTCCGAGGCTTATCTTCTGGGTACTCCAGATATAGGTATTTATCTGATAATGGAGGTGCTGAACGTATCTCGAGTTGCAAACAGCATGGCCAGTATTGCATTGGCACAACGAGCATTATTTGAAGCTTGGAGTTTTGCAAGACAGCGCCACGCTTTTTCAAAGCCTATTATTGAGCACGGACTTCTGCAGCAGCAATTTAACGATCGATTTAAGCAGTTACGAAGTGGATTCGCTCTAAGCTGGGAAGCGGCCAAACTGCTCGATGAAGTTTGGCGTGAAAAACCACCGTATTCGGAACGTTATCATCTTTTTCGATTGATGGCGCACTTGAGTAAGTACTGGAGTGCTGAATTTGCGGTACAAAGCTCTAAATGGGCGATAGAAGTGCATGGAGGAATTGGCGTTCTGGAAGAGTACGGCGTGGAGCGTTGGTTGCGTGAAGCGATGATTTTGCAAATATGGGAGGGTACGCCTCACCGACAAATCCTTGATGGATTGGCCGTCATGGAGCATAAAGGCGCGCATTTATTGCTGTTTAATTATTTACAAGACCGCACTTCAAAAGAGGCATTAGAGGCGATGAGGAGGCGTGTTGAAAAGCATCTTCTCTTGCCAAAAGAGGTTAAAGAGGCCAAGTCTGAAGCACTCTTTAAAGATCTGGCGTTATTTACAATAATCGCCCTTGCATAAAAGCGGAAAAACCTTCAAGTGCTCGTTGTTTTCACCAGTTTACTAATCTGTTTCTTATGCAGGGTAGAGTCTAATAATCAGTTACAATGTGCGGATATATTGCTGTTGCGCTTAGCGCATTATTGTTTGACTTAAAAAGGTTATAAATGACTGTTTTATCTGCAATTTTTTTGTTATTCATCATAATGGATCCGATTGGAAATGTACCTCTTTTCCTTAGTATCCTGAAAAACATCGCGCCTGAGCGTCGTCGTATGATCATTATCAGAGAGCTATTGATTGCACTGCTGGTGTTGTTGGTATTCATGTTTTCTGGCAAGTACATTCTTGCCTTTTTGCAAATTTCTGAATCCTCTTTGGGTATTGCTGGCGGCATCATGCTACTCACTATTGCTTTTAAAATGATCTTTCCTGGAAAAGAGGACATGTATGCTCACAATGAAGAGGCCGAGCCATTAATTGTGCCACTTGCAGTACCACTTTTGGCAGGGCCTTCAGCGATTGCCGCTGTGATTCTTATGATGGCTCAAGAGCCAGATCGTTGGACGGATTGGGCTTTGGCTTTGGTTGTTGCTTGGCTCTTAGCTGGCGTAATTTTAATCTCTTCAGAAACACTGGGTCGAAAGCTGGGCGTTAGGGCCTTGATTGCCATCGAAAGGTTGATGGGTATTTTGCTATTGTTGGTTTCGGTCAATATGCTTGTTGAGGGCATTAAGCGGTCATTCAATATTTAGCTTTCTTTCAAAATATAACTCCGTTCGATAATTCGCTCTATAGTCGCAGTTTTTCCCAAAGTTGTGGGGCGACTTGAGTTTGCCAAGCTACAGCCATCAGGTTAAAATACCTTTTATTTTTCTTCGAGATCAACATGTCATCAGCAGCACCTATCGTAATGAAATTTGGCGGAACAAGCGTTAGGAACGACAGCTCGCGCACCAGTGCAATGAGGCACGTTAAAGATCATTTTGAGGATGGCAAGGATATCGTTGTCGTTGTTTCTGCTATGGGTCGTAAAGGCGAGCCCTATTCAACAGACACTTTGATTAACATGGTCAAGCTTGTCGGCAAACATATTTGCCCTAAAGAGTTGGATTCTGTTATGAGTATTGGTGAGAACTTGAGCGCCGCCTATTTTGCTCACTTTCTTAATCAAAACGGTATGAATGCGATTTCATTTGACGGCCGTCAAGCCGGTATTTTGACGGATGATAACGCCGGCAATGCTGAGATAATTGAAATTAACCCAGCTCGAATTCGCTCGGCTTTAGCCGAGGGAAATATTGTGGTTGTGGCTGGCTTCCAGGGTGTTAATAGCGATGGTGATGTGCGTACGCTCGGACGTGGTGGTAGTGATACTTCTGCCGTTGCATTGGGCGCAGCATTGGGCGCTGAATGTGTTGAAATTTATTCGGATGTTGATGGTATCGCTAATTGTGATCCGAGGCAAGTGACAACCGCTGTTTTTATGGACTCAATCAGTGCGGCACAAATGATTATGATGTCGGATGAAGGCTCCAAAGTTATTCACCCTCGCGCGATAAAAGCGTCACTAGTGAGTAAAACACCGATTATTGCCAGAAATACTTTTAACGATGCGCCCGGCACAACTATTTTTCACGGTGAATCGTCGGACTCTAGCTGCGCCACCCTGGCACACCGAGAGGACATGGTTATGGTTGAGTTTGAGTACGCCCACGATGCGGGTAGCCACGTTGAAGGTGTCATCAATATCGACTCTAAGCGCGTTATCTTGAGAGATGATGTGTATTTCAGTGCAAAGCTTTCACGGTTGGAAGAAAGCTTTGGCTTTTATAAGGTAAGCAAGGGTTGGGCGACGGTTTCGGTTGTTTTTAACGACAAAGCCCCTGAGGCGATGGCAATCGAATCGGCGGAAGTCCTTGAAACTGAAGCAAACGTCATTAGCTATTTGCTGCCCGAGTCAGAAATGCGAGTTGCGCTCAATACTCTTCACGCTGCATACACGTAGCCAAGCGCAGTCTTGGCGATTAAGCTTTAGGGTTTATTGCCGCCATTATCAACATACGCCCGAAGAGTTTCAGCATTGAAGCTCTCTTCAAGTTCTGCTGCTTTTTGTGCTACGGGCGCCACCATGTCACCGTCTGCAATTTCAATAACTTCGTTTTCCCAATCAGCAAGATAGGCGTCTGCATCCGTTGCACTAGCAACTGCCGCAGCCTCATCAACAGCTTCCATAAAGCGGTTATCAAGCTGTAATTTTTCAACTTCACGGCGACTTTTTTTAATCATTACTTGGGTTGGGATGTCTCGCCATTTGATAATCGTAAGTTTCATTTTTTCTCCAAAAAAAAGTTGTTGCTAGTTCGTTGTTTGTTGCTGTGAAATAATTCTACATTAAGCTCAGTTTTCTCACAACAAATATACTGATTTATAAAAACAAGATTATTCATTCAAGCCTTACGCGACTTATTTAAAATTTAATCATTGCTATTGTTTGATTGATGGCGAGTTGTTTTCTGGGGGTGTTATGGTCTACACTGGCTCTTGCCACTGTGGTGCAGTGGTGTATGAAGTTGAGGCGGACGAGGAACTTGCTGTTGTTGATTGTAATTGCAGTATTTGCCAAAAATCGGGCAACTTGCATTTAATTGTTCCTAAATCCAAATTCAAACTTTTGCAGGGCGAGCAAAGCGTGTCAACGTATATTTTTGACAGCTGTGAAGCCAAGCATTTGTTTTGTAGTATATGCGGAATTAAGTCTTATTATATTCCACGATCTAACCCAGACGGAATAAGTGTTAATGTGCGCTGTCTAGAGCCTCAACCAAAAAAAATATCCGTTGAGCCTTTTGATGGCAAGAATTGGGAAGAGCATGTACACACTCTGACCCACCTAAGTAAAGAAGATTAGGTTTTTTAATTATGTTGTATTCTTGAGTTGATTCAAGAAAAAGTATTGTTTATAGGAGATTTTGATGAAAAATAAAACCCAAGTAGTAGTGATCGGCGGTGGCGTTGTTGGCGCCGGAACACTTTATCATTTGGCTAAAAAAGGTTGGACCGATGTTGTTATGGTTGAGCGTAAAGACTTAACCTCGGGCTCGACTTGGCATGCGGCTGGATTGCTGCCACTTTTTAACATGAGTTATTCGGTGGGCAAACTTCACCAATATTCGGTTGATTTTTATCATGAACTTCAAGAAGAAACCGGCATGAATGTTGGTTTTAGTGTGGTATCGAACATTCGTCTTGCAAACTGCCAAGACAGAATGGATGAGTATAAATACTACGCTGGTGTCGGTAGTACAGTGGGCGTAAATGTTAATTTCTTAACGCCAGAGGAAGTGAAAGAAATCTGGCCATTGTGCAACATAGAAGGTTTGCTTGGCGCAATTCAACATCCAGACGATGGCTATATTCAGCCTGCAGATTTAACACAAGCTTTGTGCAAAGGTGCGCGTAATCACGGCGCTGAAATTTATGAGCACACACTGGTGACGGCTATTGAGCAACAAAAAGATAACAGCTGGATTGTCAAAACAGACAAAGGCGACATTGCTTGTGAGCACGTTGTTTCGTGCACAGGCAACTACGCTAGAAAAACAGGTGAAATGGTGGGCTTAGATATTCCAGTGATTCCTGTTGAGCACCAATTTATTATTACAGAGCCGCATCCAGAAATTATGGCGCGTAAAGAGCAAGGCTTACCTGAAATGGCTGTTTTGCGTGAATCCGATGCCGGTTATTATTTGCGTGAAGAAGCGGGTGGCTTGCTGTTAGGTCCTTATGAAAAAGGCGCACCAGTTTGTTATATCGATGGCCCAAGTGACGACTGTCAGTACGAGTTGTTTAATGCTGAACTTGACCGCCTCATGCCGCACATTGAGCGTTGTATGGTTCGCGTGCCGGCTTTTGGCGAAGTTGGCGTTAAAGATATTTATAATGGCGCAATCGCTTACACACCGGATGGCAATCCAATTGTTGGCCCTGCTGCAGGACTGAAAAACTTCTGGTTAAATGAAGGGCACAGTTTTGGCATTACTGCTGCTGGCGGTGCTGGTTGGCAGTTGGCAGAATGGATGATTGATGGTGAGCCAACGGTCGATATGATGGGTGTTGATCCTCGTCGTTTTGGCCCATACGCCACACGAGGTTATTTGCGAGAGAAAAACGAAGAGGCGTACTCGAACGTTTTCACCACGCATTACCCTGATGAGGAGCGCGGTGCGGCTAGACCGTTAAGAACCACGCCTTGTTATGATCGAATGAAAGCACTGGGCGCCGTATTTGGCTCTGTGTATGGCTGGGAGCGCCCGAACTGGTTTATGCCAAGTGCGGATTACGCGCTAAGCGCTGAAGAGCTTAATAAGGCAGATCCAGAAAAAGTGCTATGGAATGAAAACCATGCCGAGCCACTGGAAGATGGCCGTATTGTTGAAAAGAACTCGTTCCGCCGCTCAAACTATTTTGAACACGTTGGCAATGAGTGTAAGCATGTTACTGAAAAAGTCGGTCTTTTGGATATGTCCGCTTTTGCTAAATGCATCGTCAAAGGTCCTGGTGCAGAAGAATGGTTGGAGTACATTTTTGCCAACAAGATGCCAAAAACCATTGGTCGAATTAGCCTTGTACATATGCTGAGTCTAAACGGCGGTGTTCGTTCTGAATACACTGTTTATAAAACAGGCCCTCAGAGCTACTACCTTGTTTCGGCTGGTGCATTCGAGACACACGATCATGACTATCTATTCAAGCTATTGCCTAACGATGGGAGTGTCAGTGTGCAACGAGTAACAACACAAACAGGCGTGTTGGTTTTGGCTGGCCCAAGATCTCGTGATTTGTTGCAAAAGCTTACCGATACAGACTTATCTAACGACAGCTTTAAGTGGTTGACAGGTAAGAAGATTAATGTGGGTTACGCAACTGCTGAAGCATTAAGAGTAAATTTTGTTGGCGAATTGGGCTGGGAATTACACCACCCAATCGAAATGCAAAACTATATCTTTGATCAATTAATGGAAGCGGGTGCAGAGTTTGATATTAAGCCATTCGGTATTCGTGCAATGGACTCAATGCGCCTCGAGAAGTCGTATCGTTTGATTCCAAGAGAAATGTCTATTGAGTATTCGGCGTTTGAGTCGGGTCTTGATCGTTTTGTTCGTCTTGATAAAGAGCAGGACTTTATTGGCAAAGAGGCACTTGCAGCTTGGCAAGAAAAAGGCGCAGAAAATGGTTTTGTTACCTTGGAAGTGAAAGGCGTGACTGATGCTGATGCGCGTGGTTCTGAGGCGATCTACAAAGATGGCGAAGTCATAGGACGAGCTACTTCTGGTGGTTATGGCTGGCGTTGTGGCAAATCTCTTGCATTGGGTTTAGTGCAAAAAGACTTAACAGCGATTGGAACTGAGCTTGAAATTGAAATTTTAGGCGAAAAATATCAAGCTATTGTGGTTGAGGAATCTCCTTTCGATCCAACCAATGTGTGTCTAAGGGCTTAAGTTTTTTCTAGTCCCATGCTAATTTTCTTTGGCATGGGGCGACATTCTTCTGTAGCTTGATAATATCTCTGTGAATCTACAAAACATTAATTTTTTACCTCTAAAATAGGTGTTACTTTTCGCTATTCATCCGGCGATTTTAACAACACGAAGTGCTATGCAAGAGATTGAATCACAACAACAAATGGTGTCTTGGCGCCATTACCTGCACCAACATCCAGAGCTCAGTTTTAATGAGCAAATGACAAGTGATTATATTGCCTCAGTTTTACTTGAGCACAATATTGAAATTCATCGCGGTTTGGCCGTTACTGGTATTGTTGCAACTGTTCAGGGCAAACAGCCAGGAAAATCGATTGGTCTGCGTGCAGACATGGATGCATTGCCAATTCAAGAGCTTAATGAGTTTGATCATAAGTCCCTGCACGATGGCAAGATGCACGCCTGTGGCCACGATGGTCATTCGACGATGTTGCTAGGCGCAGCGGTTCATTTAAAAAAGAACAATAATTTTTCAGGCACGGTTCACTTCATCTTTCAACCCGCAGAAGAAGGTGGCGCTGGTGGAAAAGTGATGGTCGAAGAAGGTATTTTTGAGAAGTTTCCTTGTGAAGCTGTTTACGGAATGCATAATTGGCCCGGTATGGCAGAGGGTCAGTTCGCGGTTCACGATACTGCTGTCATGGCTGCAAACGAGACGATTGAAATAACCGTTCAAGGAAAAGGTGGTCACGCCGCAATGCCTGACCAATGTGTTGATCCAGTTGTTGCAGGCGCGCAAATTATTACCGCTTTGCAGTCGGTAATTTCTCGTAATGTCGCACCAGCGGATTCTGCAGTAATCAGCTTGACTGTGGTTAATGCCGGTTTTGCAACAAATGTCATCCCTGATGAAATGCATTTGAAGGGTTCGTTAAGATACTTTAAGCCAGAGGTTGGCGCTGAGGTTAATCGAAGAATGAGAAACGTTGTTGAAGGTATTGCAAAGGCAATGGGAGCAACAGCTACGCTGGAATCTAGGCCAAATTATCCAGCAACAATCAACACCCCTAAACATGCTGAAAAATGCGCTGTTGCTGCCGGAATGGTTGCAGGCGATGACAATGTACATCGAAACATGCCACCAAGCATGGGCTCTGAGGATTTTTCATTTTTGCTGAATGCTTCAGAAGGCGCCTATATTTGGATCGGTAATGGTGAAGTGCCCGACGATCAGCCCCAAGGTGGTTGCATGCTGCACAATACTCACTATGATTTTAATGACGATATTCTTTCTCTTGGTGCATCCTACTGGGTTCAACTGGTAACAAACATTTTGCAATAGACGGTGTTTTGCCCTATCATGCGAAAGCATGACGTTTATTGCGATTTTTCTGGTTATTTTGTCTGCAGCCATTCATGCGCTGTGGAATGTATTCAGCAAGAGTAAAAAACCAACTTCTTCGTTTTTCCTTCTAGCCAGTCTATTTGGTGCGGGACTGCTCGCACCTATTCTGTTGCTACACAGCAGCACTGTTCTTAGTGATATCCCAAGTCAAGTGTGGGCTTTTCTTGTTATTGCTGGTTTTTTTATGTCCTTGTATTACGTCTCTTTGGCAAAAGCGTATCGAGTGGGTGATTTGTCAATCGCCTATCCAATTGTTAGGGCGCTACCTGTTGTAATTGTGCTGGTTGTCGTTGTCTATCTTGGTCGTGCAGATCAGATTACCTATCAAAGTGTTGTTGGTGGGTTAATCGTTGTTTTGGGCTGCTTTATGGTGCCATTAAAACGCTTTAAAGGCTTTCATTTTAATCATTATTGGAATCTGACTTGCGCCATGGCACTCATTGCTGCTATAAGTACAGTTGGGTATTCTATGGTGGACGACGAAGCCCTAAGATATTTACGTAGCGACAGCCAATTTGAATTCGATAATACTTCAGTGGTTATTTTATACGCCTTTCTGGAGGCGTTTATTACTTCAGTGTGGATGGCTTTATATGTCTTGATGAGGCGCCAGAGTCGAGTCGAATTTATGCAGCTGATACGTTTTAATAAATCCCATGTTTTTGTGGCGGCAGTTGGTATACATCTGTCTTACACCCTTGTTTTAGCAGCACTCGCTTTTGCTGATAATGTTAGCTACATCATTGCCTTCCATCGTTTAAGCATTCCTTTGGGTGCCGCTCTTGGTATCTTGATATTAAAAGAACAACCTTATCCGACAAAGATCACCGGCGTGCTTGTGGTATTAATCGGACTTGCTTGTGTTGCTCTTGGTTAATGTGCTGTTGCTGAACAGCATTATGCTTTGATCATTCTATTTTCTATATAATTTGGTTTTTGTTTAGCGTGCAATATTTGCCACCTTGGTTTCTATGAATTATTCGATTTTTGGTGAAAAATTCACCCGCAACAGCGGCATCTCCCAGTTAATGGAGGATCTTGGCAAAGCCAACCATAGCGACGACCCTGATACGGTCATGCTTGGTGGTGGTAATCCCGCACTAATCCCAGAGGCGCACGATATTTTTGTTGATGAGTTAAAGAAGCTCATTGCCAGCTCGGATGTTGATCAGATGTTGGGCATGTACGATTCCCCACGTGGTAATGAGCCCTTTATTAAGGCTTTAGTTGAGTTGCTGAACAAGAATTTTGATTGGTCATTGTCTGAGCGCAATATTGCGATTACCAATGGCTCGCAAAGCAGTTTTTTCTATTTGTTTAATTTGTTTGCGGGCGATATGCCGGACGGCAGTCAAAAGAAAATTTTGTTGCCGCTGGTGCCTGAGTATATTGGCTATGCCGATCAAGGCATCACTGAAGAGATGTTTGTCTCGGTTAAGCCAAATATTCAAATGCTTGAGAGCAAGCAATTTAAGTATCAAATTAATTTTCATAAATTGATCTCCACCCTTGAAATGGAGAATATTGGCGCGATTTGCGTTTCCAGGCCGACCAATCCAACGGGTAATGTTATTACCGACGAGGAGTTGGATCAATTAGACGCGATTGCGCAAGAGTACAACGTGCCATTGATTGTTGATAATGCTTACGGTCAGCCATTTCCAGGGGCGATTTATATTGACGCAAAGCTTAAGTGGAACGCCAATATGATTCTTTGTATGTCGCTTTCTAAGCTGGGCTTGCCTGGCATCAGAACCGGTATTGTTATTGCCAGTGAGCCTTACATTGAAGCCGTCAGTCGTATGAGCGGCATCATGGTGCTAGCGCCAGGCAGTGTAGGCCCAACATTACTTACTCGGATGATTAAAGACCAAGAGCTGTTGCATTTGTGTGATGATGTCATCAAGCCTTTTTATCAAGACAAGGCCAAGACCGCTGTCAGACTTTTTAACGAGATTTTTGCAGATTCTGAAATTTACATGCACAAACTCGAAGGCGCTTTTTTCATGTGGCTTTGGCTTCCAGAGTTGTCCATTACTTCGGAAGAGCTTTATCAGCAGTTGAAAAAAGACAAAGTCTACATTATTCCTGGGCACAATTTCTTTATGGGAATGTATGGCAATTGGCCGCATAAAAATCAGTGTATCCGCATAAACTACGCAAAAGATGAAGCGACGCTGAGAAAGGGCTTAGAGGCTATTCGTCGAGCTGCATTTACTTAGTTCTTTGGCCTTTTCAGGTCATTATTGCACACCCAACTAGACAAGGTGCGCCAGTGTGGCGCCAAGTTCAATGGTTTTGCTTTTGAAATTGCAAAAAGACTCTTGGTGATGCGGTACTGGCGATAGCGGCAGATGTTTTTCGTTGTCATCGAGTAGGCTGTTGACAATAGATTTCCCAAAAAGTGTTGCTGGGCCAATTCCTCGACCCGAGTAACCAAAAACAGAATACGCATTGTCACCGAGTTTTATGATTTTTGGCAAATGGTCATTTGTCATCGCGATGCGACCATGCCATAGATGCTCTATTGACGTTTCAATTAACGGAAACAGCTTTCTGATCTTTTGTTTTGCCCAGTTGACGTGCATGGAAGAGGCTTGATGGTCAAGAGAGCCAATACTACCAATGATGAGTCGGTTGGCATTATCAAGGCGAAACGAGGTCATCACTGTGGCATTATCCCAACAACCTTGTCGGCCAGGGAGTATTGTTTTTGCGATTTTTTCGGCCAGAGGCTTTGTTGCCACTTGAAAAAAATGCATGGGCGTAAACGAAGGTGATGATCCCATGCCGTCGATTTGTTGTTGATAGGCGTTCGTTGCTATGATTAGGTTTTTGGCGACAATCGAGCCGTGACTGGTTTGCACATGCCAGTGATTGTTTCGAAAAGTAATACGCGTAGCCATTGAGGATTGGTAAATTTTTGCACCATGTGATTGGGCGGCACGAGCGAGACCAATGCAGTATCCGAGCGGGTTAATTGTGCCAGCGTTCGGATTGAGGAGTGCGCCACAAAACGCATCGACACCTGTTGCAGCTCTGGTCTCTGATTGGCTCAGTAGCTCCAAAGAGGCGCCTCTGACACTAAGTTGTTGATGGCGTTTTTGTAGATCTTGAAGCTGGTATTTCGATTGTGCGCAATGCAGTGTTCCCTGTCGGATGCTTTCGCAGTTGATATTGTACTCGTCAATCAGATTAAAAACTAAATCTGGTGTTTTTGCTAGAATACTGTTCAACTTTGCACCGCTCCTGACGCCTAAGTGCTCTTCAATTTTATCAGGGTGCAGCCAAAGGCCTGCATTAACCAAGCCAACGTTTCTGCTGGAGCCTCCCGCGCCTATTTTGCTGTCAACAAGCCCAACAGACGCGCCTAATTTGGCTGCATGTAGTGCAGCAGAGCAGCCTGTGTACCCTCCACCAATAATAGCAATGTCTTGATAGGATTTACCGTTTAGCGATTCGAAGCTGCAGCTTTCTTTGCAGGTTTTCTCCCAGAGATTGTTTTGTTTTACCTTCATCAAATTTATTGTGTTATTAGTGTTGACAATCCTCACTCGAACTACTTAGAGAGTGAGGATTAAATACCCTATATTATGAATATCTTTCGTGTATTGTGTTGTCATTCTCGGGGTAAGTCTATATTTTCCTGCGAATTTTTTTGAATTAATTGTTGGGGGTATATGGCTCAAATACATTGGCTGGGTACAGGTTTGTCTGCATTGCCTGGACTAAAAAGCTTAATAAGTAACGGCTATTCCGTTAGTGTTTATAACCGTACGGTAGAAAAAGCCACTGAGGCTTTGAATGATGTTAAGGGTGATTATCGAGTTATAGCTTTTTCGTTAGACGCACTTGATAATCAAGTGCAAGCAGGAGATGTGGTGGTGTCGATGCTGCCCGGAGATTTTCATGTTCCTGTTGCAAAGCGCTGCCTAGCTTTGGGCGCGCATTTCGTTTCAAGTTCTTATATCTCACCTGAAATGCAAGACTTGCATGAGGTTGCGCTTGATAATAATCTGTGCTTTGTCAACGAGGTCGGGCTCGATCCAGGTATTGATCATAGCCTTTCCCACGCACTAGTAGCCGATTACAAAAAATCTAACGTTTTTTCAGCGGACAACCAGCACTTTTTTTTAAGTTATTGTGGTGGCCTGAGTGATGTGCCAAATGATTTCTGTTATAAATTTAGCTGGTCGCCTTTGGGTGTCCTCAAGGCGCTGATGTCGCCCTCACTTAGTATTCGTGACGGTGAAGAATATCACGTTAGCAAGCCTTGGGAGGCGATTGAGCTTTACGCATTACCAATGCCATGGGGTGAGGAGTCATTCGAAGTTTACCCCAACCGTGATTCGCTACCATTTATCAAGCAATATCACCTTGATGACGGCCTTAATATCAAACAATTTGTACGTGGCACGCTGCGTTTTCAAGGCTGGAAAGAGGCCTGGTCGAAGATATTTTCGGAGGTTGACTCATTGAGTTCGTCAGAAGCACCAGCGCGCCTTAGTGAGTTGAGCGATGAATTGTGGAGTCAGTATGCTTTTTCTGAAAATGAGCGTGACCGAGTGATTCTTACTGTTGAGCTTAAAGTTCAACAAAACGAACAAACCGTTTGGCATAAACAATATTGCTTTGATACACTCGGCAATGACAAAGGTAGCGCCATGGCGCAATTGGTGTCCCACTCTGTGGCCTTGGCGGTAGAGTCGGTGGTCGCTCAAGAGATTACTGCTGGCGTCAGTGCGGCTCCAGATGATGAGATTTTAGTTATGCGCTGGCTAGATATGACAAATAACATCTGTGATCACTTTGTTTTGATCGATCATCTATCGTAGACTTTTGTAGATGACTATGGGCTCAACAACAAGCAACAGTCAATTACAAAACGACAATAAATCTTGGTCACAATTTTTATCGCGTCGCACATCAAATCCATCATGTCAGGGTGAGAAAAGAAGCAAGTTTGTTGTAGTGGGTGCGGGCTTTACAGGTCTTTCAGCGGCAAAACGGTTGGCAGAACTTCATCCAAGTGACGAAATACTATTACTTGACGCTCGCGAAATTGGGCAAAATGCTTCGGGCAGAAATTCAGGCTTTGCAGTTGCTCATTCACATTTTCCTGGCCGTTTTGATGAAAAATTACTCAAAGAATACCAGCGCATTGATCGGCTCAACCAAAGCGGCCTAGATATTCTAAGAGCTGAGATAACGAAACACAATATTGGGTGCGATTGGCAAGAACACGGTTTTTATCATGCGGCAGCAGATAAAAGTGCGCTCAAATCCTGCGCAGAATTTATTGATTACCTTGCAAAAAGAGGCATTGAGCATCAGCCATTAAATCAAGATGAGTTGCAGAAACAGATTGGTACTCGCTGGTATCAAGGGGGTGTTAAAGTGAATGATGGCGCTTTAATGAATCCTGCTAAATTGGTGAAGGGTTTGGTGAAGAGTTTTCCTAGTAATGTAGTGCTTCATGAAAACAGTGCTGTTGACTCCATTGCTTTGGGCAAGCAGATAATTTTACGCACTAAAAAAGCCAAAATAATAGCTGATAAGGTCTTGCTAGCATGCAATTACGAGATGACAAGATTGGGCATCAATAACCACAAACTTCTTGGGGTTACACTAACTGGCAGCTTTACCAGAGTACTGACTGAGGAGGAGCTGGATGGGCTGGGCAGTGTTCGATCATGGGGAGTTATGTCACTACATGGTGGCGGTGCTACGCTGAGATTAACGCTCGATGGTCGACTTGCCATTAGGAATACCGCTGAATATAATCGAAGTAACCTCTATAGTGTGCCAGATATTAAAGAAAGAGAGCGGCTACATAGACAAGCATTCAACAATCGTTTTCCTCAGTTAAAAGAGGTGACATTTGAACACAGCTATTCTTGTGTAGAAGGGGTAAGCGCCAATAAAACCAACTTTTTTGAAAAGTTAGGCGACAATCTGTTTGTTGCCGGTGGTTTTAACGGCTCTGGTATTTCAAAAGGTACGGTGTTTGGCAGAGCTCTTGCTGAATATGCTAGCAACCAAACATCTGAACTTATTAAAGATTGCTTGAACTGTCCCAGTGCATTATGGATGCCGCCTCCACCTCTATTGGGTGTTGGTGCTCGATTTATGGTGAGACAAAGATTTAAGGATGTGGGCAAGGATCGATAAGATAACTTATATTAAAATAAGTAAATAAAAAGCTTGCGTATGAAATATACCTAGATTATAATATGCGCTCGGAATTACTTTCGATAAACTTTTTTACTCTTTTAATACGACAAATGCACAATAAAATCAGAAACTTTATCGGTTCAAACTACCAAGCTTACCAATCAAAAAAGATTGAACAAAAAACTTGGGAGCATGCTATAAAAGTTGCACAACAATTGCGCCATGAATACCCAAATTGGGCATCCGTAGAGTTTGTTGCAAGAGAGCTTATCGACAACTCTAAGGCAGCGTAGCTTTATAGCATACGCTTGACCCGTAGCAATTAACTTGCGTTAATTGCTGTTCAATATTAATCACTGCAAGGCGACCAATTCTGCTTGGTGCCTATGGGATTTCTAGGGTCATTTTTTTGCTGCACAGAACTTATTAGCCGCTTAATCAATTTTGTGTTGAATGGGTAATGTTGATCAGTGCTATTGAAAATCTCTGTTATAGTTGGCCAATCCATCTAAATAAAGACTGATGAGTCAAGCTAGCCCTGAAAATCGACTGCAAAATTTTGGCGAAGAATTAGCCAATAGCATGAGTCACGGTATTGGAGCGATCTTTGCTTTAATCGCCGCTCCCACTCTTATTGTCACCGCCGTTAATGCGGGGGATGTTTATTCAATCGTTGGCTCAAGTGTGTTTGCGGCCAGCATGATAATCCTCTATCTTTCCTCGACGTTGTATCATGCCTTACCCAATAAGCGCGCAAAGGGCGTATTCCAAATCGTTGATCACATTGCTATTTTTCTTTTTATCGCTGGCACTTACACGCCATTCGCACTCGGTGTTTTACGCGGTGCTTGGGGTTGGACGATTTTTGGCTTAGTCTGGAGTATTGCCCTAGCGGGTATTGTTATGAAGCTGGTCTTTGGCGCTAAATACCCCAAGATTTCCACCGCCACTTATCTATGTATGGGTTGGATTGCGATTATTGCTATTAAGCCACTTATCGATTCTGTACTACCGTGGGGTTTGTTTTGGATAATTGCAGGTGGTGTGACTTATACTATTGGCGTTATCTTTTTTGTTCTCGACACCCGATTGCCATACGCACACTTTATCTGGCATTTATTTGTCTTGTTGGGCACGGTTTTTCATTTTATTGCTGTACTAAGTTACTCAACTTAGTCAGAAATGTATTTTAAATGACCCAGACAATTGCGATCCAACTTGAGAGTCTTGTGCTTGAATATTTGCGTCAAACAAACCATCAGGGTGTTCATAATTTTCTCGAAAATTGGCCCACAAAACCACTGCAATTGCGTCACATTTCATCCAAAGAATTAGCTGTACTGCACTACCTTCGAGATATAAACATCAATACCAACAGCAAGGCATCAACACTTGTGCAAAAGTTGCAAAAATACGCTGATCGTCTTTATTGGGGGCAAACCTACAGCAAACAAGATTTTGGCGCAATTTTTATGAATAATTATGGCTGGACGGAGCTAATTGGCACTAGAGGCCCAATTGTGAGTAATGAAATTGCTTGTGGTTTTCTCCTGCTTGGGCCAAATACTCACTATCCCGGGCATAGTCATGAGGCTGAAGAGCTTTATGTTCCACTTACTCAGGCGCAGTGGAAACAAGGCGGAGAAAATTGGCAATTAAGAGAGCCTGAGTTGGCGATTTATCATAAGTCTTGGGTTTCACACAGTATGAAAACAAGCTCCGAACCACTGCTAGCCCTTTATATTTGGAGAGGCGGCGATCTTGCGCAAAAATCTTTCATTAATCCACCTTAAATCAAATTTTTCTAATATTCTTATGATTTTCAATCAGAAGCTTGCAATTTAGGGGGCGTAGTTATAAATAGAGTATTTTTAAGTGTTACTTGGAAACTTTTATGGCGTTAGTTCGTGTGTTTATCGCTCTAATACTACTCATTTCAATAATTCCTAAAATTTGTCTGAATTAACTTGGCTGAAGTCATGTAATAACCCGGTATATTTTTTCATAATGAACAGATACTTCTATTGATTTATAGTATATTAACTACAGTTCTATATGATCCATAAAATGATCTTAGAGCTTCATTTAACTATTGGAGAAAGAGTATGACTTTAGCGCATTTATTTAAAGCCCAAGCAATTTTTGCTTGGTTGTGGGTTGTAATGATATGGGTTGCGCCAGAGATGGCAATTCAGGGAAGTGGTTGGGAGTTGACGCCAAATATTCAAACTATGTTTGAATTTATCAGCGTGCCCTTTTTCATGTTAGGGGTAATATCTTGGATGATACCAACATGGGCGGCTGACAATCTTAAGCAAGTGGGCTTGGTATCAGGTGTTGGGCTGAACGCAGTGTTTGTGGTTGTCACAATGTATCACGTCTCAATAGAGGCTGTTAATTTTGACCCATTTAATACGATTCCAATTGTTATATTTATTACTCTATTTTTCTGGAAATCTCGCGCATAATATTGCTATAGATCGAGCAAGCTCTCTGCAGGCTGTCATGTTGTTTCCGATGTCCTGCTGTAGGCTTGTTGTTTAAATTTTCAATAACTCTTCCCAGTGTGTTGTATAACGCGGCGACCTAAACTCAGCCTTTGACAACCACTTATCGCTACCCACCTCACTGGCGTACTTTATTGACCCCCTAAAGCGCTTGTTAATACCTCTTACTGTATTGGATTGATTAAGGCTGCTTTTGTTGGTTTGTTGTTCTTCGCTCTGATTGATATTAAACAAGTCTTGTTGTCTATACTCTTTGGTCAATCCACCCAACATCACTCCACCTTGATAGAAGGGATAACCTGATTTGTAGATAGCCTTTAATATCTTAGCGGTTAGTGGTATCAATACAGACTCGTCTTGCGCTGGCGTCGTGAACCCAATTGTTTTGGATAAGTGAATTCTTGGCTTGTCTTTTTTATGCGGACTTGTGCGGATAAAGACAGTCAGTGAGGTTGTTGCTAGCTTGTGGTTATTAAGCTTATTCACAGCCTTTCTGATGAGCGTCATCAATGCTTGATTGACTTCATTAAAGGTCGTTAGGTCGGCGCCAAAAGAACGTGAAGAGACTATCTGTTGTCTAGTAGGCGGCACGCACTCCATAGGTAGGCAAGAATACCCTTTAAGTTCTTGTTGCACTCTCTTGCCATTAACACCTAATAACGTCTCTACAATGCCAATATCGGCTTGATAAAAGTCGTAGCTGTTGTGTATACCAATACGGTTAAGCTTCTTGGCGCTTTGTCTTCCAATACCCCATAAATCACCCACGTCAACAGAAGTCAATAACTTACAATAACGCTCATAAGGTAGGTTGTCTATATCAAACACCCCTTTAAACCTTGGGTAGTTTTTAGCAATACGATTGGCGAGCTTTGACAGTACCTTAGTGCTTCCCATTCCCACACAAACAGGGATGCCCGTCCACTGTTGTACTTGTTGTCTGAGCTTCTGCATATGCTCAATGAGATTAAATGGTAGTCCTGATAACTCGAGGAAGCTCTCATCAATAGAATAAACCTCTTGCAGTGGTGAGTAGTTACTAATAATGCTCATCACTCTGGATGACATATCTCCGTATAGGGGGTAGTTGGAAGATTTAACAACAATGCCTTTATTGATTGCCAGACCTCTTACTTGGAAGTAAGGTACACCCATCTTAACGCCAAGCGCTTTAGCTTCATTAGAGCGGGCGATGACACAGCCATCGTTATTAGACAAAACAACAATAGGTATGCCTTCTAGCTTAGGTTCGAACACGCGTTCACAAGAAGCGTAGAAGTTATTGCAATCAATCAGCGCAAACTTGAACTGTCCTTTAGACATACTGGTGAATGACTGAAGTAACCACACCCCAAATGATTAACTCTGTTGCACCTTCTATTTTAATGTCTTCAAACTCAGGGTTCTCAGCCTTAAGAGTAATGATGCCTTTGTACTTATGTAGTCTTTTAACGGTAAATTCGCCATCAACTACAGCAATAACAATCTTGCCGCTCTTGGGTGTTAACGATTTATCGACCACCAATATATCCCCTTGATGAATGCCTGCATCGAGCATCGATTCGCCTTGTGCTTTCACAAAGAAGGTGGATTCCTTATGCTGAATAAGGTGAGTGTTTAAATCAAGACTATCCTCTAGATGGTCATCCGCTGGTGAGGGAAAGCCTGCTTGTACGCGTGAGGTAAAGATAGGCGTGAACACCTCTTCTGCGTTATCAGAGGGAAGTGATACAGAGACGCCAGAGTTAAGCTGTGACTTGTACACGTTAAGCGTGGACTTAACCGAGTCAACAAGACTCAGAGGTATGCGAAGTACTTTGGTTTGCTCTTTAAATCCACTGCTGTTCTTTTTACGACCGGCGCCAGCTCGAGCGCCGCCGTGGGATGGTTTGTTCATAAGTTACTTTGATTAATGTTACGTTATTCAAAATGATTATAGATTGGTTAAAGCTGAGCGTCAATACACGGTCGAATTAAACGCCAAGGTTTTTTTGCTGGCCTCTAGTTACAGGGCTATAATTATTAACAATATTAATGGTTTAAGCTGGTAAATGAATGCCTAATCTAACGCTAATAATTGGCAATAAAAACTACTCCTCATGGTCGTTGAGGCCTTGGGTGTTTATGAAGCACAATCGAGTTGAGTTTGTTGAGAAGAAGATATTGCTTGATACTGAAACAACCACCCAAGAGCTGTCACAATACAATTCAGCCACAAAAGTGCCGGTGCTGCAAGATGAGTGCTTAGAGATCTGGGACTCACTGGCCATTCTTGAATATGTATCTGAACAATACTGTGAGTCCAGTGGTTGGCCAAGTGAGCCGAGCGCTCGCGCTATTGCAAGATCCGTCAGTGCGGAGATGCACTCAAGTTTTGCCAATCTTCGAAGTGAGCTACCGATGAATTGTCGCAGGCAATTCAATCCTATTAGCCTGTCTACCGAAGCCGAGAACGAGGTTGCGAGAGTTAAGGAAATTTGGCGAATGTGTCGAGATCAATTCGCCGTTAATGGGCAGTGGCTATTTGGGGATTACTCAATAGCCGATGCCATGTTCGCGCCCATTGCACTTCGATTCGCGGGCTATAGTATTCCACTCGAAGAAATCGAAAAAGATTACGTTCAAAGTGTTTTAAATCAGCCGTGTATCATTGAATGGATAACTGCCGCAAAAGCGGAAAAAGAAATTATTGAGTCGGAAGAGCTGTAAACACAGCAGTTTGCAAGCCAATAAAATAATCTCTTTGCGGAGGTTTGATTTAGTAACATGGCAACCTAATCGAGCAAAATTTACCCTCTTTACGGCATGAAGAGTAAAAATAAAAACAATAAAAAACCGCTACTGATATTGGCACTACTTGCCATCGCTGGCATTGTTGCTTACATCTTCCTTGCAAGCGACTCTCAAACTGACAATGAAGAGATGGGGCAAACCATTCCTATTCAGAATAGGGACCATATCTCAGAGAGTGAAACGGTGCAAGTTTACAATTCAAATCCACCAACATCAGGCCCACACGCTGGCGCTATCAAGGGTGGCTATTATGATGGCGAGATAGAAGATATTAATGGTGTTCACAATCTAGAACATGGTTTTATTTGGATTACCTATCGAAATGTTAGTACTGAAACAAAAGCCAGATTAAGAAAAATTGCTAATCGTCATTCGGGAAGGGTGGTGGTTTCTGAACGCAGAGCCAATGACGCTCAAATTACCCTTGCCTCGTGGGGTCGTTTTGACAAGATGTCGCAAGAAGAGCTTGACGAAGATTATGTCATTCGTTTTATTGATAAATACACCAATAAATCCCCTGAGAAGTTTGCCAAGTAGGTGGTAATTTTTTTTCAAGGTGGGGTAGAAGAGAAACGAAAGTTAGTAGTTTATTAATTAATAAACACTCTGATAAGGGTGCTCTCTAGCTAGCTTTTTCTGGAGTTACCTCGTGCGCTACCAATCCATTATTGCGTTCTGGAGCTGACAATTTAGCAATTAATGGAATGACACCCGTTATGATGAGGACAGAGAGAAGCAATGCTAATAGTAGTATTCTTTTCATTATTTACTCTAATCTAAGCAGGGTGGTTTTTATTATACTCGCAGGGATTCCTTCGTAGGATGCGTCTTATAAGCGGGTATTTCAGGCGATAGTTATTAGCCAAGATTACGGCGTGGAGTAAATGAGAAGTGGGGGTTTACGAATCGTAAATGACTACTTCGAGGCTTGCTTCACAACAAAAATATTGGCCAAGAAGTATCTCTGTAATTTAGTGTTTGAAGTGACGCATGTTTGTGAAGATCATAGCAATCCCATGCTCATCAGCAGCGGCAATCACATCATCGTCACGCATTGAGCCGCCAGGGTGAATAATCGCTTTAATGCCGGCCTCAGCTGCCGCATCAATGCCGTCCCTAAACGGGAAGAAAGCGTCTGAAGCCATTACAGAGCCATCAACAATCAAGCCTTCGTCAGCGGCCTTAATGCCAGCAATTTTGGCCGAGTAAACGCGCGACATTTGTCCAGCACCAACACCAATAGTCATTTGATTTTTGACGTAAACAATGGCGTTAGATTTAACGCACTTGGCCACCTTCCAGGCAAATAGCATGTCTTTCATTTGCTCAGCAGTTGGTTGTATTTTGCTGACACATTTTAGATCAGACTCTTGAACTGAGCCTGAATCCTTGTCTTGCACCAACAGGCCGCCAGTTACTTTTTTGTAATCCAGTGCTGGTTTTGTTGTTTGCAAGTCGCCGCACTCAAGTGCGCGAATATTTTGTTTGTTTGCGAGAACGGTTTTGGCATCGTCGTCAATACTCGGACAAATAATCACCTCAACGAATTGACGCTCCACAATGCTCTTTGCTGTTGCACCGTCTAGCGCTCGGTTAAAGGCAATAATGCCGCCGAAAGCGGATGTTGGATCGGTTTTGTAGGCATCATCGTAAGCTTCAAGAATAGAGTCTCTGGTTGCTACACCGCAAGGGTTTGCGTGCTTTACAATAACACAGCTTGGCTCTGAAAATCCACGGACACATTCCAGAGCAGCGTCAGCGTCTGCAATGTTGTTAAAGGACAGGGCCTTTCCTTGGTATTGTGTGCTTGAGGCAACACTGGCTTCAACGAGATTGGCTTCTTTGTAAAAAGCTGCCGCTTGGTGTGGGTTTTCACCGTAACGCATGGTTTGCGATTTTACAAACTGCAGGTTAATGGTGTTTGAAAATCCATCCTCTTCTTGGCCAAGGTAATTCGCAATAGCGCCGTCATATTGGGCAGTGTGCTCAAATGTTTTAAGCGCTAATTTTTTACGTGTATCAAGTGTCGTGTCACCATTGTCCGCGACTTCATCAAGGACTTTTTGGTAATCACTGCTGTCAACAATAACCGTAACAGAGACGTGATTTTTGGCGCTAGAGCGTAACATCGCTGGACCGCCGATATCAATATTTTCAATGGCATCATCGAGTGTGCAATCGGCCTTAGCAATCGTTTCTTGAAAAGGGTAAAGGTTGACCACGACCAAATCAATTGGATTGATGTCGTTCTGTGCCATTACACCTTCATCAATGCCACGACGCGCCAAAATGCCGCCATGAATTTTAGGGTTTAGTGTTTTAACGCGACCGGCCATCATTTCTGGGTAATTGGTGTAGTCTGAGACTTCAATCACCGGAATGTTGTTTTCTTCTAAGAGCTTGGCGGTGCCGCCTGTTGAAAGTATTTCGATGTTGAATTCACTCAGTTTTTGAGCAAATTCAATAATTCCTGATTTGTCGGAAACACTAATCAGAGCGCGTTTAATAGCCATTGATAATCCTTTAGGATGCGGTGCGGTTAAAAGGAAATATTATATAAGATATCCGTGCATCAAAATAATGCGATTGACACAAAGAGCTAAAGTTACAACTGGTAGAGTGCTACTTTTTTCTTTAGAGTGGCGCGATTAATACCGAGAATTCTGGCGGCCTCGCTGTGGTTGTGGTTGACTTTATTGAGGACAAACTTCAAGGTTGCGGTTTCCGTTTGTTGCGCTACCATTTTGAATACGCCAGAGGCGGACTCGTTGTTCAATTGAGTGAAGTATCGCTCAAGTTTTTGGTGAATACAGTCGTGTAAATCGCTTTGATTCATAAAGAATGCAAAAAATCTCGGAATATGAAATATTGTTCAGAGTGATCACTCACTCGATTAATGTTTGGCCAAAAATCTCTAGCTTTTTTCTGGTCAAGACGCATAGAATACCAAAAAATATGCTTCCTGGCTAGCTGAGTGCCTAATATATTTCCATAAAAGTCATGAATTCTTGAGATATGGTTTAGTATGACTGGGATCTTGTCATTTTGACTCATTGGTGACTTTATCTTCCCCGTTGAGAGGTGGTGATGAACTTCGCCAATCAACCAAGGATTGCCCTGAGTTGCCCTGCCTAGCATAACAGCGTCTGCTGAAGTGTAATCCAGAACTTCTTTGGCTTTTTCAGCGCTACTGATATCGCCGTTAACAACCACAGGGATGTTGGCGTCACTGACTATTTTTGCAACCGTCTCATATTCTGCTTCACCCAGATATTTTTGCTCACGTGTCCTGCCATGAATTGCGATCATTTGAATGCCGGCATCCTCGGCTATTTTGGCAATAGTGGGTGCATTTTTGTTTTCCTCGTTCCAGCCGGTGCGCATTTTCAGCGTCACTGGGATATCCACAGAGGCCACCACTGCATTAAGGATATCCGCCACCAGTTTTTCATTTTGCATGAGTGCAGAGCCCGCGGCTTTATTGCAAACCTTTTTCGCAGGGCAGCCCATATTAATATCAATAATGTCGGCTCCAAAGCTCACAGCTTGCACAGCTGATTCGGCCAGTTGGCTAGCCTCAGAGCCGGCTATCTGGATACTGATAGGGGATTGTTCGCCGCTAAAATCTAAGCGATATTTTGACTTGTTGGTATTGAGCAGGTGTTTCTGAATAACCACCATTTCTGAGGTGGTCAGCGCCGCGCCTTGTTCACGGCAAAGCATGCGAAAAGGTTTGTCACTGGTGCCTGCCATCGGTGCGAGTAGGACTTGGGTGTTTAGCTTATAGTGACCGATTTGCATTAGGACGACAGAAAACTTTACAGTCTTTTGGCTTGTTTGCTAGCTTTTTCTTTAAGGCGTTTTTGCTTTAGCTTTGAAATGTAGTCGACAAATAGAATACCGTTAAGGTGATCAATCTCATGCTGAATGCAGACCGCCAATATTTCACTGGCCTCCATTTCAAACTCTTCACCATTTTGGTCAAGGGCGTGAACTTTAATATCATTAGCACGCTTGACGCTCTCGTAATAATTAGGCACCGAGAGGCAGCCTTCTTCCCATTCGATTTCGCCAGATTTTTCAATAATTTCAGGGTTGATTAGGCACAGTGGTTGGTTTTGTTCATCAGAAATGTCAATCACAATCACTCTTTGATGAAAGTCCACTTGGGTTGCGGCCAAGCCAATTCCCGGGGCATCATACATGGTTTCAAACATGTTTGAAACTTGTGTTTTAATGATGTCATCAACTGCCTCAACCGGCTTAGCAACGGTTCTGAGTTTTTTGTCTGGGTAGCAAAGAATGGGTAGAAGCATGATTTTTACGGGGTCTTGATAATAACACTATTATCCGCGCTTTCCAACTGTTCAGGATAGTCGAGAGTGAAATGGAGGCCGCGACTCTCTTTTCTTGAAAGTGAAGATTCGACAATAATTTGTGCCGTTTGCACAAGATTTCGAAGTTCGATAAGGTCTTCTGTGAGAATGTAGAGACGGTAATAATCATTTACTTCTTTTTGAATTTGTGTCAGTCGGCGATGAGCCGTTTCTAGGCGGCGGTTGCTGCGTACAATGCCAACGAAATTCCACATAATGCGCCTTACTTCCTGCCACAGATGAGAGACTACGACTTTTTCTTGGGAGTGCTGTACACGCGATGCATCCCAATCATTAAATGATGGTAAATCGTCAATTATATTTTCACTGTTAATATGCTTTGCACAGGCTTTGGCAAAAACAAGACATTCAAGAAGCGAATTACTCGCCATTCTATTGGCGCCGTGTACGCCGCTGTGAGCTACCTCACCAATGGCATAAAGATTCTCAACACTGCTTTGAGCGTTTATATCGGCACCAACACCGCCACATGTGTAGTGTGCAGCCGGCACTACAGGGATGCGCTCGTTGCATATGTCAATACCTAACGCAAGGCAGCGCTCGGTAATGGTTGGAAAGCGCTCGGCAATCCAGCGACTGTCTTTAAAGGATAAATCTAGATAAACACAATCAAAGCCATGAGTTTTCATTTCATGATCAATAGCTCTAGCAACAATATCACGAGGCGCCATTTCTTCTCGTTCATCGTATTTGTGCATGAACGGCTCACCATTTGGCAAAGTTAGCTTGGCACCTTCACCTCTGAGCGTTTCTGAAATGAGAAATGATTTGGCATGGGAGTGAAAAAGGCAGGTCGGGTGAAATTGAGCAAATTCCATATTGATAATTTCACAGCCTGCGCGATATGCCATAGCAATGCCATCGCCAGTTGATGTGTCCGGGTTAGAGGTGTAGAGGTAGGCTTTTGAGGCGCCTCCTGTAGCTATAATTGTCTTGCTTGAAATAAAAGAAGAGACTTGGTCATTTTGTTTGTCGTAAACGTAGGCGCCAAAGCACTGCTTGTCTTTCATTAATAGATCAATCGCTATATGGTGCTCAAAAAGCGTAATGTTTGATTTTTGACGCACTTGTGCGAGTAAATTTGTTTGCACAGATTGGCCGGTTTTGTCCGAAACATGGGCTACGCGTTTGGCGCTATGACCACCCTCGGTAGTGAGGTCGTATTTTTTGCCCTGCTGAGAAAATTTTACCCCTGCTTTTTCTAAATCTTTGATCGCGTTTGGCGCCTGTTCGACCATAAATCGAATACTTTGCTTATTGCCCAGTTCAAAGCCAGTTTTTATGGTGTCTTGTATGTGAGAATCAAAATCATCGGCAGAATCGAGCACTGCCGAGATGCCACCTTGTGCATAATAAGAGGAGCCCTCTAAGAGCTTGTCTTTGGCGATTAGTGCAATTGACAAATCCTCGGAAAGTTGTATGGCGCCCATCAATCCGGCTGCACCTGAGCCGATAATGAGCACGTCAAATTGGTAAGTTTTTGACATAGTTAATTGAAAAAAATTGGGGTTAAAATTAGATTAATTAAGGTTGAAAATAAATCATAAAAAAAAGTTGTAAATAGTATTGATTTGCGTATATAATACCCGCCTGAGTTAAACCCTACTAGTTAACTTATCTCTCCTTTAGTATAGTAGACTAAACCCGCTCTCTTATTCGAGGCGGGTTTTTTATTGCACGCTCATTTATTTTCCCATGTTTGGCTTAAACATTAGTAGCAGTTTTGGCAATAAAGTGAGGTTTGCCAGCACGGCACTTAGCATCGCAATTGCGGTAAAAATACCAAAGTAAATACTAGGAATAAAATTTGATAGCGCTAGCACCAAAAAGCCAATGGCAACGGTGATGGATGTGTAGAACATCGCGAGACCAATTGAGGCGTGCGAGCGATACATAGTGGCTAGGTAATCTTGATCAACCCTAAACTCTGACTTAAAGCGATGAATATAGTGAATAGCATTGTCTACGCCAATACCAATGGCAATGGCAGCAATGGTGATCGTCATTAAATCGAGCGGAATATTGGCAAGTCCCATAATGCCCAAAATAAGCAGTGATGGCAAGGTGTTTGGAATCAGCGCCAGAATTGAGAGACTGATCGATCGAAAGATAAATAAGAACATCGCAAAAATCATCGCAAACACGAGGGCGATGGTCTTGATTTGAGATGTAAATAAGCTTTGCAACAGGTTGTTGTATAAAACAAACACACCCGTCATTCTGAAACTGTCTGGTTCGAGGTTAAACTCGTTGATAAGGTGTGCTCTTACTTCGTTAATAAGTTCATCTCTTTTGAGGGCGCCATCGGTCTCTCGAATTCTTGCAACCAGTCTCAACTGGTTTTCTGATTCGGATAGATAAGGGTCAAGCACTTGTTCTCTGGCAAAATCTGGCATTTGATTTTTAGCTATCATTAACAAAAATCCAGTCGGTGGTATGCTGGCATTGGCCTGCGTGAGAATTTGCATCAGTGTATCAATTGACAGCACCTTGCCTGTCGCATCAAGGCTGTCCATATATTGATGAATGTTATGAACGTCTTCGCGCAAAAAGTCGTCCACCCAGTAGGCGCTAGCCATGTCGTCAAAGACAATTTCAAGTGACATGGTGCCACCCAGTTGCTGGTCAATTAAACTTAAACCTTGGTGAATTTCGGTGGATTTCTTAAAATAATCGATGAAGCGGTTTTCAACGCTTAATTTACTTACGCCAATTAGCGCAATGGTAACGATAAGAGTTAGGGCAATAATCAGTTGATTGCCGTATTGATGGGTGAAGTTAGCCAACTTGTTGGTGAAGGCGAATTCTGTTGAGTGTTTTGCAATCTTAGGCTTTGGCAATAAACTCATTAAGATTGGAAAGCTCAAGAAAGAGAGTGCAAGTGCAATGGTAACGCCAATAGCCATCATCCAGCCGAAGTCAATGACGGGGCGCACGTCGCTAATCATCAATGAAGCGAATGCGGCGATGGTGGTCAGTGTTGTGAATAAACACGGTTTGGACATTTGTTGCAACGTGAGCATAGTCAGTGAATTGACGTCGGCCTCAGGGGTTTGTTGTGAAAGTTCTTTAAATCTCACCACCAAGTGAATGGTGACTGAGAGAGTCATCACCAGTAGCAATGAGAAGAAATTGGAAGAAATGACGGTTACCTTCCAGCCCAGCGCACCCAGTACGCCGGTCATTATCAAGGCACCCGTGACACTGATACCTATCGGCAATAAAACCCACCTTATGCCTCTAAAAATAAGGGCAAGCATGATGGACATAACAAGTACGACAGCAAGGCTGAAGAGTACAAGGTCGCTGGCAATGTAGGCAATGATGTCATTTCTGATCATTGGTACGCCGCCTAAATAAAGCTGTGCGTTCTTGCTGTAGCCTTCCATTATTGCTCGAATACTTTGCACCGTGTCTGCTAGTGCATCATTGACGTCTTCAGTTGATTTGTCGACCTCTTTAAGACTAATAAGTAAAGCGGATGTTTTGCCATCAAGGCTAACCAAGTTGTCAGCATAAAGCGGGCCGCGTCTGAATTCGCCTGCTATAAATGACATATCAGCCTTGCCATTGTCAATGGTAATTGCATCTCCCGTCAACTCTATTAGTGAAAGCGGCGGCGATTGAAATAAAGGCACATCGAGAATAGAAGTCACTGAGGCAACCCTCTTAAGTGCGAGCAAGTCATCTCTCAGGGCGCGCAAATACTTAATTTGTTGAGGGTCTAAAACACCGTCTTCAGTGGTGTAGCTAATAATTAACGATGAGCTAGAAGTCTGGAAAGTTTCTTGCGTTTTTTCGAATAATGCAAGGTTGTTGTCGCCTTCAAGCGCGAGAGAATCTGATGAAGCGTCAAGAGAGAAGTGTGGGATTTGGTACAGTAGCGAGCCGATTAGGACAAGTAGCAGTGTTAGTGCCAGTACCGATTTTTTAATCAGAAAGTTGAAAAGAGAATTCAACATAGCCAGGCTTTATCGAGAGACCTTCATAGGAATAATTTTAGATTTGATAGTGGATTTTTTATTGTTTTGCAAGGCATATATTTTGAAGTTCTACTTGTTGTCTGGCGAAAAAAATTAACACAGGAAAATAATAAAAATCCCCTATCCCAAAGGTCTGAGACGAAAAATGCTAAAAAATTCAGAAAAATTCTCATCAATAGCTAGTGCTATTAATTTTAAATTGTTACACATTTTTTATTCATTTTTATCACTCGGCAAATATTAAATAATTCCTACGAAGGTCTCTTTTTAAAAAGCAAACACCGCCGTCGGCTCTTGGCCTTGCATATAGTCTAAGTGGGTTTCAAAAATTGATTTTGCTTGCCACTCGTTATCACCAAGTCTGGTGGTCAAGGTTGCCTGCATTTTATTCTTGCTGCCAATAATCGCAAACAATCTGCCACCAGTATTGAGTAGTTCATTTAATTTCTGACTTTGCGCATTCAAAGAGCAGCCAAGGACAATAACGTCGAATTTTTGTTTTGAGAAGTCAGCTGTTGAAGCATCTGAGACTTGCAAATCAACATTGTTTATAGCAAGTGCGTCTATATTCTTTTTGGCGGAAGCGGATAACGCCTGATCAATTTCAATACTAACGACGCTGTCCGCAAGCTTGCCAAGTACCGCGGTGAAGTAACCGCTGCCTGTGCCAATTTCGAGCACACTTTCGTCGCCTTGGATGTTAATAGAGTCCAGAATTCTGCCTTCAATTTTTGGTGAGAACATTTTGGCGTTGTCGCTGAGAGGGATCTCGATATCAGCAAACACAAGACCCTGAAAGCCTTCGGGCACAAAGTTTTCTCTTGGTACATCGCTCAAGGCTTGATTGGCGCGCAGGTTAAGTCCACCCCAAGGGCGCACTTGCTGCTCAATAACGTTTCTTCTTGCTTTGGTAATATCCATGTTTTTTCCTATTTCCTTTTTCTTGGCGGCATCAAGTCAGTGATTGTACCTTCCGCCATTTCAGCCGCAAAAGCGGTTGTTTCTGAAAGTGTCGGGTGGGCGTGTACTGTGAGTGCAATATCGCTCATATCACAGCCCATTTCAATCGCCAAAGTTGCCTCTGCTATGAGCTCACCTGCGTTGGTACCACAGATGCCCATGCCGAGTATTTTACCGTTTGCGCTGTCAAATAAACCTTTTGTTACACCTTCGCTTCGACCAATACTCAGGCTTCGTCCAGAAGCTGCCCAAGGGAATACACCTTTTTCGTAAGACACGCCCTCTGCTTTTAATTCTTTCTCGGTTTTACCGGTCCAAGCCACTTCTGGATCTGTGTAGGCAACGGATGGAATGGTGAGTGCATCAAAGCCAGATTTGTGTCCACAAATAACCTCTGCCGCCACTTTGGCTTCGTGTACAGCCTTATGTGCCAACATTGGCTGGCCTACAACATCACCAATTGCATAAATACCCGAAACATTGGTTTTCATTTGTCTGTCAGTTGCGATAAAACCACGCTCATCTACTAAAACTCCTGCCTTGTCTGCATCGATCAATGCACCATTGGGTGAGCGGCCTATGGATACCAGTACTTTGTCAAAAGTGTCGGTCTCGGGTGCACTCTTACCTTCAAAGGAAACTTTAATGCCTTTTTTGAGCGCCTCCATATTGGTCACTTTGGTGTTGAGGTAGATATTCGCATAGCTCTTTTTAATGCGTTTAAATAATGGGCTAACAATGTCTTTATCAGCGCTAGGGATGAGCTGCTCTGCCAATTCTACGATGGTAATCTCACTGCCAAGTGCCTCATAAACAGTCGCCATTTCAAGGCCAATAATACCGCCACCAACGACCAGCAGTCGTTTTGGGATATCGCTAAGCTCTAAGGCATCGGTAGAGTCCATCACTCGGTCGTCGTCAAAAGGGAAAGATGGTATCTTGGTAACGCGTGAGCCAGCTGCAATAATACAATCTTCGAATTCAATGACCTCGTCACTGCCTTCAACACTGATTTGATTGGGTGAGATAAACTGTGCATAACCAGTAATAATATTGACCTTTCTCGCCTTGGCTAATGCTTTAATGCCGCCGGTTAGTTTAACTACGATGTCTTCTTTGTTTTTCCTGACGCCATCAATATCAATTGACGGCGCTTCGAAATGCACACCTAAATGGTCGGCAGTTTTGGCTTCGT
>DUCF01000009.1 GCA_012959965.1 Candidatus Thioglobus sp.
CAGTAGCCAAATTGGGGCTTTATTAATGAAGAGTGAGGCAAGTACGACCCGCCTTTTTTGGCCGGCCGTTAAATTAGCGGCGTATTCGTATTCGTAGCCCTTTAAGCCAATAGCGATCAAAGCATCTCTTATTTGATCGTTGGTATCGGCCCCCTGAAGGTGTGACAAGTAACTCAAGTTTTCTCTGCAACAGAGCTCCGGACTAAGGGCAGGGAGGTGGCCCAAATAGAAAATATCTTCTTGGTATTCGCTTGACCCTGACCTGTGATTGTTGTAAGCAACCGAGCCTGATTCGGCGCCGCTTAAGCCGGCAAGAATTTTTAGCAATGAGGTCTTGCCACTACCGTTAGCCCCAGAAATTCTTAATATTTCACCTGAAGTTATAGAGAACGAGAGTTCGCCAAAAAGGGTGTTGTAACCTCTTTGACAGCTTAGCTCATTAACGATTAATTCAGACATGAGGGTATTTTACTCGATTGATCTTTGGTGGTCGAGTAGGCTGGATTTACGCCTATTGTTCTGTGTTGTTGAATAACCCGCCAAGGCCACTGTCATCGATAATCGATAATAAGTTGTCTACAAAAATTAGTGTTAAGCGGTAATGAATTACTTCCTCACCGTCGATGGTTGAGTGATGAATGTAGTCCCATTGATCCTCGTGGAATGGGTCGCTAACGCTTGGCGAACCGATTAAATCCATTACCGTCACTTTACTCATGCCTAATTGCAGTTGTCCAACCGCCTCGATTTCGAGTACAGAGCCTTGAATAATGGTCGGTTTGTGAACATCAATGCTGGGCCACGAAGGGGTTAAAAAGCTTGGCCAACTTGGCATCGAAACCTTGGAAAAGTCGGGCATTGATATTGAGGGCATTTTCGGCATGGATACTCCACAGCCCGTTAGCAGCGGCAAAATAAGGACAAGCAAAGTTAGTCTTTTCATGATTCGTTAAACGATTAAAATATTGATTAGATTTTACCCAAGGATTTTGAATGGACGCACAAGATTTAAAAAGCGCTGGCCTTAAGGTTACCCTGCCTAGATTGAAAATATTGGAAGTGCTAGAAAAGAGTCCGAATCATCACTTGAGCGCTGAAGATATTTATCGCACCTTGATTGAACAAAACGAAGAAGTGGGCGTTGCTACTATTTATCGAGTGCTGACGCAATTTGAAGAATCGGGTATCGTTAATAAGCTCAATTTTGAAAATAATCTGAGCGTTTATGAGCTCTCCAATGTTGAGCATCACGATCATTTGGTTTGTGTGAAATGCAACGAAATTGTCGAGTTTCAAGACGATGTAATTGAATCTCATCAATTACAAATTGCCAAACAACACGGCTTTCAGCTAACAGATCACTCTTTGTATCTTTACGGCCTTTGTCGCCGTTGTCAGTAAGACTAGGGCGTAAACGATGGAGGACTTTATTATTCGCGCACTCGCAGCCTCACTTGGTGTCTCGGTGATTGCCGGCTCGCTGGGTTGTTTTGTTATTTGGAAGCGTCTATCTTACTTTTCAGATTCAATCTCACACAGTGCTTTGCTTGGCGTTGCACTTGGTCTTGTCAGCGGTCTTGGAGTTAATTTTGGATTGTTAATCGTTGGCGCACTTTTTGCCTCTATGATTGTGGCATTGCAACAAAAACAGTTTCTGTCGAATGACGCTATTCTAGGTATCTTTTCCCATATTGCACTCTCAGCCGGTATTGTGGTGCTTGGCTTTGTCGGCGACAGAAATACCGATTACTTTGCCTATTTATTTGGCGACATTCTTTCAATCACCATACAAGATTTATTCTGGGTTTACTCGGTCATGGTTGCTGTGGTTGGTTTGCTGATTATGAATTGGAAGAAGCTGTTGTTATTGACTTTGAATGAAGAGTTGGCGCGAGCAGAGGGCATCAATAAAATCGCCTATGAACTTCTCTTTATGTTCCTAATCGCACTTGCGGTATCCGTTTCTGTGCGAATTGTTGGAGTGTTATTAATCACCTCTTTATTGATTATTCCGCCGGCCATTGCTCGTGTATTTTCCAAGTCACCGCCGTCAATGATTTTTGGCTCTATTGTTGTCTCGGTGATATCCGTACTGCTAGGACTTTACAGCTCCATTCAGTATGACATTGCAACAGGGCCTGCTATTGTCATTACGCTCGGTATTATTTTTGTGTTGTCACAGTTAATACCAACAAAAAACTAGTTACAGGCTGTCATTTAGCGCCGTTAATTGGTTTGTTTGCTGCTCAACAATAAGCGGTTCAATGACAGACTCTAACTCACCTTCCATCACTTCACTTAGCTTATAAAGCGTTAAGTTAATGCGGTGATCGGTAATTCTTCCTTGTGGGTAATTGTAGGTGCGTATCCGCTGTGAACGGTCGCCACTACCGACCAATTCTTTACGTTGAGAGGCCTGCTCTTGATGCTGTACTTGTTGTTGCGCGTCTAAAATTCTTGAAGCCAATACCGACAAAGCCTGTGCTTTGTTTTTGTGTTGTGACCGTCCGTCTTGGCACTCAACAACGGTGCCGGTTGGGATATGGGTAACTCGTACCGCTGAGTCCGTTTTGTTGACGTGCTGACCACCCGCGCCAGAGGCTCTAAAAGTGTCCACCCTAACATCACTCATGTTGATGTTTACTTCTTCAATAGTCGCCACTTCTGGCATTACAGCAACAGTGCAAGCCGATGTGTGCACACGACCTTGAGATTCGGTTTCAGGTACGCGTTGTACGCGGTGAGCACCCGATTCAAATTTAAGCTTTGAGTAAACATTAACGCCGCTGATGCGCGCAATGACTTCTTTAAAACCACCGTGCTCACCAAGATTGGAGCTCATTACCTCTATTTGCCATTTGTTTTTCTCAACGTAACGGGTATACATTCTGTAAAGATCGCCTGAGAAAATACTGGCCTCATCACCACCTGTGCCAGCCCTAATTTCGATAATAATATTACGAGAATCGTTAGGATCCTTAGGCAATAGAGATTTTTTAAGTTCGAGCTCTAATTCAATTAACTTGTCTTTACCATCCGAAATTTCTTCCTCTGCCATCTCCCTAAGATCAGCATCATCCTCGCTGAGCATTTGTTGGGCAGCATCAATATCTTCTTGAGTGGATAGATATTGTTGATATTGATCGTTAACAGGGCTTAGTTGAGAGTGTTCGATGGATAAGTCTCTGAATTTATTTGGATCTGAGGCAACCGCCTGCTCCGAAAGCATGGCGTTGATTTCCTCAAGGCGCATGGATAACTGCTCAAGTTTACTTAAGATTGATTGGTTCATGAATTATTGGCTTTAATGGGTTTTGTTGATGGCTTAGGGATGCAAGATTTGCATTGCTCCAAGTTAATGTTCGGCGTTTGTTTGATGTTCTTAAATGGCGCATGCAAGAGTTTATTGGTTAGTTGGTCTGCCAGTTCTTGAATAACCGCATCTGCATCTGCACCAGAAGACAGTTTTTTAATGGCACCTTTGACTGCATCGTCTTTAAGGTTCATCGCATGTTGACGATATTGCTTAATAATCTCTTCATTGGGAATGTTATCAAGCCAGACTTTAAATTCTATATTTTGCTTTTTAATGATTTCTTGAGCGGCAATTTTCTCTTGTTTGCGACCTTCAAGATTGTTTTCTACCACCTGTTGTAGGTCATCCACCGTGTAGAGAAACACATCATCGAGTTTGCCAGCCTCTGGCTCAATATCTCTAGGAATGGCTAAATCTAGTAGCAACATTGGTTGGTGTTTTCTTTGTACAAGCACGGTTTCTATCAAGCCCTTACCCAAAATAGGCACTGGTGCAGCGGTGGACGAAATAACAATGTCAGCGCGATGAAGGTGTTCAGATAATTGCTTAAGGTTAATCGCCTCAGCCTCATAAGCGAGTGCAATGGTTTGCGCATTTTCAATCGTTCTATTGGCGACAATCATCTTGCTTACGCCTTTTTGCTTGAGGTGTTGAGCGCTTAGCTCAATCATTTCACCTGCGCCAATTAAAAGCACGGTTTGATCAGCCAAGTTAGTAAAAATCTTTTCACTGAGTTTAACAGCGCAATAAGCAACCGAGACTGGAGAGGCGCCTATTTTGGTGTCTGTTCTAACTTTTTTTGCCGTTGTAAAAGCGTGTTGAAATAACTTTTCGAGTGTTTTATCAAGTGCTTTGTGTTCTTTTGAAAATTGATAAGCGTCTTTTAGTTGGCCAAAAATTTGCGGCTCACCCAATACCATTGAGTCAAGGCCGGCAGCTACATTGCAAATATGATTAATGGCGCCATCGTTTTCAAAATAGCTTAAATATTGAGACAGCTTTTTATAGTTGATACCATGCGTGTTGGCCAAATATTGACCCAGTACTTCTTCAATATTACTTGACTCCGAGGCCACGTAAAGCTCTGAACGGTTGCAGGTGGACAATACAACACAAGAAAGAATACCTGGTATTGAAAGCAGCTTTGAAACCGAGCTTGATAATTCGTTTTGAGCAAACGCCACTTTCTCTCGTATTTCTACGGGCGCGAGCTGATGATTAACACTCAGTACGGCAATATGCGGCATTCAATTTACGGCTATTAAAGTCAGATGGGAATTATACAGTGTCATCCTTATTTTGACCTATTGATAGCGTTTGGCTGCGATATTCATTAATGCTTCACACTATCTTCATAAAACTCGTGAATCTATTCAGATAAAATAGGACGAATCATGCAAATATTCACCACCTTATGATCGAAGAAGATCGCCTAGTCGGCGGTGAAAATCAAAACAACGAAGATATAAAAACCAACTCGGTTAGGCCAACATCTTTTGATGAATATATTGGCCAAGATGATGTTAAGTCGCAGATGGCGCTTTTTATCGAGGCGGCTAAAACACGAGGAGACGCACTTGATCATTGTTTGATCTATGGCCCTCCTGGTTTGGGCAAAACCACTCTGGCCAATGTTATTGCAAAGCAAATGGGTGCGGGCTTAAAACAAACCGCAGGGCCAGTGTTAGAGCGTTCTGGTGATTTGGCAGCTATTTTGACTAAGCTTGAGCCTTACGACATTCTCTTTATTGACGAAATTCATCGCCTCAATCCCATTGTGGAGGAAATCCTTTATCCGGCCTTAGAAGATTTTAAATTGGATATTATGGTGGGCGAGGGTGTTGCTGCTCACTCTGTGCAGCTCGATTTGCCGCCATTTACTTTGATTGGTGCAACAACTCGTGCCGGCATGCTTACCTCGCCTCTTAGAGATCGATTTGGCATTGTTCAACGTCTAGTTTTCTATGAATTAAAAGATTTGCAAAAAATCATTGAGCGTTCAGCTGCAATACTGGGCATTACGATTGAAATAGAGGGTGCGCACGAGATTGCTAAACGGTCAAGGGGTACGCCTAGAATTGCCAATCGATTATTGCGCAGAGTGAGGGATTTTGCCGATGTTAAAACCAACGGTATTATTCATAAAGAGATTGCGCAGGAGGCCTTATTAACGCTTAAAGTGGATGAAGCTGGATTGGAGCAACTTGATCGAGATTACCTTGATCTTATTATCACTAAATTTTCAGCAGGCCCTGTTGGTCTTGATACGCTGGCGACTGCACTTAGCGAGGAGCGAGTAACGTTGGAGGACATGGTTGAGCCTTACCTCCTTCAGCAAGGGTTTATTATGAGAACACCGCGAGGGCGTGTTGCTACCGATATGGCATTTTCTCATTTAGGATTAACACGCCAAGGAAAACAAAAAGATCTATACGGTAAATGAGCAAATTAAGCATTCGCATTTATTACGAGGATACGGACGCAGGTGGTGTTGTTTATTACGCCAACTATTTAAAGTATATTGAGCGCGGTCGTAGTGAAATGTTGCGCGAAGCGGGTTTTGAGCAAGATCAAATTAACAAGGATTTTGGTGTGTTATTCGTGGTTAGAAAAGTGACGGCTAACTATTTAAAGCCCGCCAAATTTGATGACTTAATTGAGGTTCAAACAGAGATTAAATCGGCTGGTAAGGCAAGTCTGATTTTTTCTCAGAAAATAATGAATATCAAGCAAAATACGGTATTATTTGATGCGGAAGTTAAGGTTGTTTCTGTTCTTACGCAAAATTTCAAACCTTGTGGAATACCACAAGTAATCTCGGAGAAACTAAATGGAAGAAAGTAGTTTATCAATCATCAGTTTAATAATCAGCGCCGGTTTTGTAGTGCAAGTAGTGATGGCTATATTGGTGTTAATGTCAATCTATTCCTGGACGGTGATTATGTCCAAGAAAAAAGTATTAATTGACTCAAAAAAGGATATTAAGACTTTTCACCACCGCTTTGAAGGCGAGGCTGAGCTCTCAGTACTATACGAAGCACTTCCTGCAATTGTGGATGATAGAACGGCAATGGAGGATATTTTTGGCTCTGGCTATAAGGAGTTTAACCATTCAAAATCAACATCGAATCAAGCATTGATTATGAATTCTGAGCGCGCTTATCGCTCAATGAATACCACCGCAAATAATGAAATTGATCGTCTGGACGGCAGTTTATCCGTACTGGCGATGATTGCCTCTTCAAGCCCATATATTGGTTTGTTTGGCACCGTTTGGGGGATTATGCACTCCTTTATTGGTCTTGCATCCGTTAAGCAGGCAACGATTGCCGTTGTTGCGCCAGGTATTGCGGAAGCGTTAATCGCTACAGCATTTGGTTTGTTTGCTGCGATTCCTGCAACGATTGCCTACAATCGATTGGTTTCTCAAGTTGAAGAAATAGGCAATAAATACACAGCCTTTATTGAAGAATTATTTGTTAGCTTCCAAAGACAGCAATAACAATGATTGCATTACCGAGTCGCGCCAGACCTAAAGTTAACGCCGAAATAAACATCGTTCCCTACATCGATGTCATGTTGGTTTTGTTGGTGATCTTTATGATGACCACACCAATTATTGAGCAAGGTGTTGAGGTGGATTTACCTCAAGCCGAAGCAAAAATGGTGGACTATGCTGAACAGCAACCGACGGTTATTACCATTGATAAGTTGGGCAATTACTACATTAATTCACTGCACGATGTTGCCTCCTCCGATCTTGAAGATGGTGAGAAGGTGTCCATCAGTGTTGCTGTTGGTCGCGTTATGGCTCGCCTAGATACCTACCCGCAAATGAAAGTCTTTGTCCGCGGCGATAAAGATGTGAATTATGGCAGTGTGGTGCAATTAATGGCACTGCTACAACAAAGTGGTGTTGATAAAGTTGGCATCGTAACTGAAACCCCTGAATAAAAAAAGACTTCTTATGGATCAGCTGAAAAAGTTTTTAAATTTTATTGTTAATTTGTTTACCGGTTTGATTGTTGCTGCAGTCCACCCAATGGTGAAAATTGCACGCAAACATCCAATCGCCTTTGTCTTTGCCGTTGTTATTCATATCACATTGGTTGTTGGTCTGCTTTACGCTAAAGTTGAGAGTTGGGAGATGCCTGAGCAAAAAGCAGGCGCGCAGCAATCTGTACCAACCAAGGCAGTTACTATTGATGTTGAAGTAATTAAGGCCGAAAGACAAAGGCTGGTTGATCTTGAGCAAAAAAAGCAAGACAAATTAGAGAGCGAGATACAGCAATCTGAGGCCGCTATAAAAGCACAAAAACATGCTGAAGAGCATCGAAAAGATGAGGAAAAAAAGGCTAAAGAAGCAACAAAGAAAAAACAAGTAGCCGACGAAGAAAGAGAAGTAACGGAAGCTAAGGCAGCGGATGCATCCAAGAGGAAAGAGTTAGCTGAA
>DUCF01000010.1 GCA_012959965.1 Candidatus Thioglobus sp.
AACAACCAGTTTGCTTAGCGACAATAGCAAGTGTGACCCACCTGATCCCATATCGAACTCAGAAGTGAAACCACTTAGCGCCGATGGTAGTGTGGGGTCTCCCCATGTGAGAGTAGGACATTGCTAGGCTTTTATTCTAAAATACCCCAGTCATCGTAGATGCTGGGGTATTTTTTTATCTACAGTTTGTAGTTGATGCAGATATGGCAAAAACTAACCACTCCACCATGCCAGGGTGCGACTCTCGCTACGCGTGAGCAAGTAATTGACAGGCTTTTGTTTGAAAAAGCGCTAACACCTTACGAAGTCTTGGGGTTTTTATTGCCTGCTTGAAGGAATGCAATAAATGTCAATATCCAAGTTTTCTTAAATTTTCTAAATTAACGTTTCTTCTTGTCGTAAGCCCTGATAGTTTTATATAATACATACTTAAAACACACCATCCTCAACATGTCAGATTACACCCCTCTTGCCCTCGCGGCTAAAGCATTATCAATTAATTTAAACGAACAACAATACGGTAGTATTGTCGAAATTGGGGCGGGCCAAGAAGTTGCTCGTAATTTCTTTAGAGTTGGGGCTGCTGCGGGAACCATAGCCAAAACCAGTTCGGCTTATGATATGGCGGTTAGTGATGCAATTTATGGCAAATCAGGCCGTTACGTTAGTCGAGAGCGGGTGGAGAAGATTCTTAATTATGAGTTTCAATTGTGCGTTGCGCGTTTAGAGGAAACCCGACCAGATGACAGTACTTTTTTTGCTTACGCAGCAAGTGTAGAAGCTAAGGCGTACAAACGAGAAAATGAATGCCATGGCTGGATTGGCATTCAATTTCAAGGGGAAGCCAAACAGAATCCCCCCAATCAGGTTGTTTGTCATGTGCGTATGCTTAACAAAACGAACGAACAACAGTCAGAGGCGCTTGGTATATTGGGTGTAAATTTAATTTACGCATCTTTTCATTATCGACACGACGTGAACGCTTTTATTAAATCACTCAAGGATAATCTTGGTGATGATCGTATAGAAATTGATTTAATTCATTTTTCTGGCGAGCACTTTAAGAATGTTGATAACCGTTTGGCAAGTCTATTGCTGGTTGAAAATTGGCTAACTCGAGTAGTAATGTTTGACACTCAAGGCAACCCTGCGGTGCCTCGTGATGTGCTCTATAAAAAACCGACGGTAGTCACTCGTGGCTCTTTTAAGCCGCCCACTAAAGCGCATTTAGATATGACAGAATGTGGCGTTCGTTTATTGGCTGAAGCTACACAATCAGACGAAGAGAAAGTGGTTCGTCTGGCGGAAATTTCCATGTCTCAACTAGTGTCTGAACAAAAAGGGGATAACAAGGATTTTCTTGCACGAGTCACATTGGCTAACTCACTGGGCATGCACGTTTTGTTGTCAGATTATGTACGATATTTCAGCCTCAGCTCATGGCTTCGCCGACACACCAATCAGTCGATTGCAATTTTAATTAAATCGATCGATCTTCCATATATTTTTAATCATGATTTGTATAAAGGGTTAGAAGGCGGCACACTGGAGGGGTTGGGCAAACTATTTCACAGTGGCACTAAAGTGCTGGTCTATCCTGCTTTCGAAGAGGGTCGCTTGATGAATCTATCCAATGCACCAAAACCAGACAACTTAAAACATATTGTTGCACAATTGATTGAGGATAATAAATTGATACCCATTGAGCGTTTTTCAAATGATGTGGTTGGGATTTCTGCTCGCGAAACGATGAAAATGATTCTCGCAGGCGAGAGTGGCTGGGAAGAGAATTTACTGCCAGAAACGATTGAAATAATGAAACAAAATAATCTTCACGGGATTAATTCAATTGCCGATGACTAACCGGTGCTGTCGTTAGATTTTAGCCCCCTTTGTGTATTATAGAAAGTATTAGAAAAAATGACTCAACGGGCCCTCTCTTGCCTCGTGTCCATTTTGCTGAATATACTTGACCTAAATTGACGGTGATAATTACTCAACTAGCACCCTATTAAGGCTTTGTATAATGCAACTCCTTGACAACAATTGTCAGTTACAACCATCATCTGTAGTTTGCTTGCCGTTAATAGATAGCGGTATAGACAGCAGTTAATGCTAATTTATTATACAAAAGGAAATAATATGAGTCACATTGTTCACGAAAACGTTATGCAAAGATTACAGCGAAGCGAATTAGCTGTACCAGGGTCTAGTCCTAAAATGTTTGAAAAGGCCTTAAAAAGCGAAGCTGACTATGTATTTTTAGATTTGGAAGATGCTGTTGCACCAGATGACAAAGTACAGGCTCGTAAAAACGTCATTGAGGCACTGAACGACCTAGATTGGCGTGGTAACGGCAAGACGGTTTCTGTACGTATTAACAGTATTGATACGCATTATATGTATCGTGATGTTGTTGAAGTTGTTGAGCAAGCGGGTCCGAACTTGGATACTATCCTTCTTCCTAAAGCGGGCACTTTTTCTGATGTTTACATGCTTTCTGCGATGTTAAATCAAATTGAAACATCAACTAAGATGAAGAACCGTATCGGCATCGAAGTCCTTATTGAGACAACTCTTGGTATGGCCAATGTATTGGATATCGCCAAGAAAGGCCGCTATGAACGCCTTGAAGCGATGCATTTCGGTGTGGCTGATTATGCCGCTAGCTGTCGTGCACGTACTACCGTTATTGGTGGTTTGAACCCAGATTACCCTGGCGATCAGTGGCACGCAGGTCTTTCGCAGATGTTAGTTGCTTGTCGTGCCTATGGCATTCGTGCAATTGACGGTCCTTTCGGTGACTTTAACGACCCTGATTCTTACACTGACGCAGCTCGTCGTGGTGCAGCTCTTGGCTTTGAAGGCAAATGGGCGATTCACCCATCTCAAATTGCATTGGCTAACGATGTATACACACCGCCGCCAGCTGAAGTTCAGCACGCAAAAGACATTCTTATCGCACTTGAAGTAGCGGCTAAAGAAGGTCGTGGTGCGGCGCAATTAAATGGTCGTATGATCGATGCTGCTTCTGCAAAAATGGCAGAAAACATCGTCAATACGGACAATGCAATTCAAGCTAAATAACAAAGGTTAACTATGAATATTCATGAGTATCAAGCCAAGAAAGTTTTGGCAAAATATGGCGTTCCAGTGCCGAAAGGCGGTGTTGCGCATTCAGCTACTGAAGCAATTTATCAAGCCAATGAATTGGGCGGTGACAAGTGGATTGTCAAAGCACAGCTTCATTCTGGCGCACGCGGCAAAGCAGGTGGTGTAAAGCTATGTACAAGCCATCAAGAGATCGCAGATCTTTGCGACAAACTTCTTGGTAACAACTTGGTAACTCACCAAACAGGCCCCGAAGGAAAGATGGTTTCTAGCATGTATGTCGAAGAAGCAAGCGATATCGCAAGAGAGCTTTACTTTAGTATCGTTTTAGATAGAGCTACTCAACGAGTGACCCTAATTGCTTCTACGGAAGGCGGTATGGATATTGAAGCGGTTGCAGAGGAAGCTCCTGAGAAAATCTTTACAATTACTATTGACCCAGCGGTTGGCATGCAGCCATTCCAGGCACGTCAATTGGCCTTCTCGTTAAATTTGCCGAATGTGGCCATTGCTGCGGCAACCAAAGCTGTTATGGCATGCTACCGTTGTCTTCGTGACACAGATGCAAACCAATTAGAAATCAATCCGTTGATTCTCACTGCTGACAACAAAATCTTAGCGCTTGACGCCAAGATGGGCTTTGATGACAACGCGCTTTACCGTCAACCAGAAATTTCTGAGTGTCGTGACAAGACACAAGAGGACCCGCGTGAAATCAACGCTGCTGAGCACGATCTAAGTTATATTGGCTTAGACGGCAACATCGGTTGTATGATCAACGGTGCCGGCCTTGCAATGGCTACGATGGACATGATCCAGCACTCAGGTGGCCAGCCAGCCAACTTTCTAGATATTGGTGGTGGCGCTTCTCCAGAGCGTGTTGCTACTGCAATTGAGCTGGTGTTATCTGACACTTCTGTTGAAGCATTGTTGGTTAACATTTTCGCCGGTATTAACCGTTGCGATTGGGTTGCTCAGGGCATTGTTGACTTGTTGAACAAGCGTGATATTGATGTACCTTTCGTGGTGCGTTTGTCAGGCACTAATGTTGAAGAAGGTCAGAGAATCTTAAGAGAGAGCGGCAAGAAAGTTATTACAGCCGACACCTTAGCAGACGCAGCTACTAAAGTTGTTGAAGCTTGGAAAGAAGCAACAGGAAAATAAGGATCAATTATGAGTATTTTTATTAATGAAAAAACACCCGTTATAGTTCAAGGCATCACTGGTCGTATTGGCTCGTTCCATGCTGAAGATATGATTAAGTATGGCACGAATGTGGTTGGTGGCGTTACCCCTGGCAAAGGTGGTACAACGCACCTAGGCAAGCCTGTTTTTAATACGGTTCAAGAGGCTGTTGCAGCGACAGGCGCTGAAGCAACTATCACTTTTGTGCCACCTGCTTATGCAGCAGATGGCATTATGGAAGCGGCTGAGGCTGGCATTAAGTTTTGTGTCAATATTACAGACGGTATTCCGACTCAGGACATGATTCGAGTTAAGCGCTACATCAATAGTGCCAAGCCTGCAGATCGTATGATTTTGACAGGCCCTAACTGTGCTGGCACAATCAGCCCGGGTAAGGCGATGTTGGGTATTATGCCTGGTCATATTTATAAGCAAGGTAACGTTGGCCTAATCGGTCGCTCAGGTACTTTGGGTTATGAGGCGGCGTCTCAAATGAAAGAGCTGGGTATTGGTATCAGCACCAGTGTTGGTATTGGTGGCGATCCAATCAACGGCAGTTCGTTTACTGAAATCTTGAAGTATTTTGAGCAGGACGATGAAACACATGCGATTATGATCATTGGTGAAATTGGCGGTCCTCAGGAAGCTGAAGCGGCTGAATATTTCAAAAATCATATGACTAAGCCAGTAGCGGCATATATTGCGGGCTTAACTGCTCCTCCAGGACGTACCATGGGTCACGCGGGTGCAATTGTTAACTCTGCTGGCGAGAGTGCTGCAGAAAAAGTAGAAATCCTTCAAGAGGCAGGCATTATGGTTTCGCCAACGCCATCTGAAATGGGTACTACTATGCAAGCCTTGCTTAAAGGTATGTAAAAATTCAATGCTAGAGTTTAGACTCTAAGTTGCGTTTTTATTCAAAATACCCCGACCTTTTAAAGGTGGGGTATTTTTTTGTCTGTTCAAAAATAGTCAAAATCCCAAAGCGGGCTAACCACTTTGATATTTTTTGAGCATCAATCGATGTGCAGTTCTTAGGTGTTTTCTACGGATAATTTGATAGAGGTTTAGTCTTTTCGGGGGTATAGTTGTTATTCTACGGATGAATAAAGCCTTTATTCTCAGTCTAAGCGAGCCGTCATGAAGCTGAAAACAATACTCTTATCTTTGCCCGTTACAGCCACACAAAGGGCGCTAAAGCACAAGATTTTTTCTGCTGATATCGATCCTCGAAAACAAGAAGGCGTCTTTGATTTGCGACGTTTTAAAAAGCGCACGATAAATTAGTAATATTGAGTTTTTGGTGCACTAGTTTGTCTAATCTGCGTTGCCGCCAGTAGTGTTACCGATACTGGCATATCCTTAACAGCACCTAATTGCTATAGCACTTTCTAACTCTATGTTGGCTTGGTGCTTAACCATTTATTTCCTGCAGGGATGATGCTGTACCATAATTCTATTTTGGCACCATCTTCATAGTCAAAAGTAATAATCTTGTTATGGTCTGTATGGACACCTTTGATGTCATCGTCTAACTTGCCACTGTGAAATAAAACAAGCAATTGGTCGTATATATTTTTTGCCCTTTTATCTGTGTAAGTTGCATCCATTTCAATCTCCTGTTTTTATACAGTTACCACTCATTATACTACTCGTTAATCGTGATGAGTGGCACCTGCAGTGGCACAACTACTCGCCTAGAAAAATTCTCAACGCAATGGCAGTTTCGTGTTTTAAATAGTAACTGTTATTCTTGTATGTGATAATAGCTCAGCTGTATTTCAATAGGGGTGCCTCATCTTTCACATAGCACTGCATTTCATCATCCCCGCCATTATTGTCGGCTTATTTTTCAGGCGAGATTGGAAGTTTGTCTATTTTGTGATGATGGTGACGATGCTTGTTGATGTCGACCATCTTTTGGCTGTACCGATTTACGACGCGACGCGTTGTGGTATTGGCTTTCACCCCTTGCACGGTTTTTTTTCTATAGCTCTATATACGGCCTTTTGTTTTATTCCAAAATTACGCATTGTCGGTATCGGCTTAGTTATTCACATGGTGTTGGACTCTCTAGATTGCCAAATGACGAATGGCATTTGGTTTCTTTAGTTATACTGAGTGCATGTATTATTTGAAATTGTTTTTTTTACCGTTTGGCGCCTTAGGAAGGGCGCCACTTTCTCTCGGCAATTTGGCGCTGATTTTAGTTTGTGTGGTGCTGTCTAATTCACACTCCTTATTGGGCCTGGAAAACACCCCCACAACCGGTCTTCCACTGGTATTTTATGTGCCCATTGTGAGTTGGGCATTTTTGTTGAAAAAGCGAATTTGGGATATTGGTATATCCGGGTTTCAAATTCCTTTTTTGCTTTTTCTTCCTGGAAAAAAGAAAGACATACCACGAGATAAAAAAGAGTGGTAGTTGAGTGCCCGCTGATCACTGCCAGCTTAATAATAAGATTATGAAGTCATTAGTAAATTACCAAATAAACGATTCAGTCGCCACCATTACAATGAATGATGGCAAGGTTAATGCTATGTCGCCCGACATGCAGGCCGAGCTTAGCGCCGCTCTGGATCAAGCCGTTAAAGATAAGGCGGTTGTTGTGCTTACAGGGCGTGAAGGAATCTTCTCAGGCGGGTTTGATCTTCCAACATTGAAAGCAGGCGGAGAAACAGCCCTACAAATGCTCATTGGTGGCTTTGAGCTATCAGAGCGAATATTGAAATTTCCAACTCCAGTAATTATTGCTAATCCCGGCCACTGCATTGCGATGGGTGTATTCATTATGCTGAGTGCCGATTACCGTATTGGTATCGATGGCCCGTTTAAAATGGGCGCCAATGAAGTGGCTATTGGCTTAGTTGTGCCAGAGTCTGCAATTGAAATTTGCCGCAATCAACTCACGTCAGCGTGCTTTAATCGCAGTATGTTGACTTCGGAATTTTTCCAACCAAAAGACGCCCTTCAAGCTGGATTTTTAGATAAGCTTGTCGCGCAAGAGGAATTATTGGCAGTGGCGCAAAGCTTGGCAAGTGAGTACGTTAAGCTTGATAACAGAGCGTATCAAGCCACCAAAGCAAAAGTCAGGGGTGATCTTTATAAGAGGGTTCGAGCTGGCATTGAAAACGATGAGATCTTTTTAAGGAAATTTTTTAACATATAAGAGGCTCAGTCAAAGGGCTTTAAAGCAGGACAAAAGATGAATGAATTACTAGATGACTTTGCCATTGTGGTGGATATTAAAGTTGAATGGGGCGATATGGACGCTCTACAGCACGTCAACAATATCGAATATTTTAAATATTTTCAAATAGCGCGAATTGCCTACTTTGAAAATATTGATGCTAATGGCCTGCTTGGTGATAAGCGAATTTCATCCATACTAGCAGCAACTCAGGCTAAATATATTTACCCGCTTAACTATCCGGATACTGTCTCTGTTGGTGTCAGGGTTGACAAAATGTCGGATCAGTACTTCACCATGAAATACGCTGTGGTTAGTCATAAGCATAAGAGATTGGCCACTATTGGTGATGCCAAAGTGGTGATGTTTGACTATGTCAATAACAAAAAAACCTCAATTCCAGACGCCATTCGCAAGACAATCTCTGATCTGGAAAAAGTAGAAGTTGAGATAATTGATTAGGGCCTAAGAATCTAAATATTATGAGTCGATATCTAGTTATCTACAACCCTATTGCGGGTCGCGGCCGTGTTCAAAAGCACTGGCCAGAGGTTGAGCAAGGGCTGATTGAGGCGGGTGTGGAGTTTGATGTGGCTAAAACCTCTGCACCGCTTGATGCTGTTTCACTTGCGGAGAAGGCGTCAGAGAAATATTCAGCTGTTATTGCAGTCGGTGGCGACGGTACGGTTCATGAGGTTGTTAATGGACTGCTGCGAGCGTCAAGTGAAGGCGAGACAATCCCACTCGGGGTGATACCGCTGGGTAATGGCGATGATTTTGCCAAAGTAATTCCACCAGAAACGCAAATTGGAGGCAAGGTGTTTGACTGGCGTGTTGCCGTTGATAAAATTGCGAAAGGACAAGCCAAACTGTTTGACGTTGGGCGCCTAACAGGCGAACAATCGGGCGAAGATCCTCAATATTTTATGAACGGCATGGATATTGGTTTCGGCGCACAAGCGGCACTTAACTTTACCACGGTACCAAGTTTTCTCACAGGTATGGCGGCATACCTTGCGGCAATTATGAAAACGCTGATTGATTACCGCATCCCAAAAGTTAAAATTCAGATTGATGATCAACCGCCTTTTGAACAATCGACAACGATGACAGTCGTTACCAATGGTCGCTGCTTTGGCAGTGGGTTTTGGGTTTGCCCCGATGCCCAGGTTGATGACGGCTTGTTGAATGTTATGGTGGCGGATGGCATTGGTCGTGTACAAATTCTCGGCTTGATACCCAAAATAATGAAAGGCACACATGTCAACGAGCCAATCCTTAAAAACTTCCTTGCCAAGCGCGTGGTGATTAGCGCCGATGAGCCCTTTGCAGTTGAAGCGGATGGTGAAGTGCCTTACCCTCAAACAACGCGTCTTGAAGTGCAAGTATTAGAAAGAAAATTACGGGTGATTATTTAGCGGTAAACTGAGATTATCCAAACTAAGGGCCAAAAGCAGTGAAAGTAGAACGCGCCACAATTGAAGACATTCCCGGACTTTGCACTTTGCTCGATTATCTTTTTGAGCAAGAGTCAGAATTTGAGCCCGATAAAGAGATCCAGTCACGCGGCTTATCGGCCGTCATCAATGGCGAAGATGTGGGCGATATTTTGCTTGTTCGTCAAACTAGTGAGATTGTTGCGATGGTTAATTTATTGTACACCGTGTCAACAGCGCTGGGTGCGCGAGTGGCAATCCTAGAGGACATGGTGGTATTGCCTAAATACCGAAATCAAGGCGTTGGTTCAAAATTGCTTGATTACGCAATTCAATTTGCGAAAGAACAGGGCTGTCAACGAACCACATTACTAACCGATGATGACAACGAAGGTGCGCATCGCTTTTATCAGCAACACGGTTTTTCTCGCTCATCTATGTTGACGTTTCGACAGTCACTCGACGACTAGCGTAAAATGTCCGCTATTGTTTTATTGAGTAATTATTGTGAGTGACACTAGTTTTGAGTCTGCTGGGTTAAGCCCTGAATTAACGACTAATTTAAGTACTTTGGGCTACCATACGATGACGCCTATCCAGGCGATGAGTTTGCCGGCTATTCTGTCGGGCAAGGACGTCATTGGCCAAGGTAAAACCGGCTCCGGTAAGACAGCCGCTTTCGGCTTGGGCTTGTTGCAAAAGCTTGATGTTAAACTTTTCAAAACGCAATCTTTGGTGCTGTGTCCAACGCGTGAGCTTGCTGATCAGGTGGCGAGTGAGTTGCGTCGACTTGCTAGGGCAACACATAATGTCAAAATACTAACATTGTGTGGCGGTGTGCCTATCGGCCCACAAATTGGTTCGTTGGAGCGTGGCGCACATATTGTGGTGGGTACGCCTGGGCGTATTGATGACCACCTACGTAAGAAAACGTTGAGACTTGGCTCGGTAACTACTTTGGTGCTGGACGAGGCGGATCGCATGCTGGACATGGGTTTTCAAGATACGATTGATGATATTATCGACTGTATTTCGACCAATCGCCAAACACTGCTCTTTAGTGCAACCTTTCCTAGAGAGATTGAATCGATTGCAGAGCGCGTTATGCTGGATCCAATCACCGTTAAAGCGCCCTCTACTCATGACGAGGAAACCATTAAACAAGCCTTTCACCAAGTGAGCGACGCATCTTCGAGAATGATTGCTTTGCGATTATTATTGGCAAAGCATAGTGTGAATTCAGCTTTGGTTTTTTGTAACACCAAACGCGACACTCAAGATGTGGCGGACGAGCTCAATGACTGGGGTTTTTATGCGCTTGCCATTCATGGTGATCTTGATCAACGAGAGCGCGATCAAGCGCTGATTCAGTTTTCCAATAAAAGCATTCCAGTGTTGGTGGCAACCGATGTGGCGGCGAGAGGCTTGGATATTGACGCACTCGATTTAGTGATTAATTATCATATCGCTCACGACCCAGAAACGCATGTACACCGTATCGGCCGCACCGGTAGAGCGGGTAGTAGTGGTATTGCTTGTACTCTGTATAGCAATAGAGAAATGCATAAAGTGAATGCGTTGGAGTTGGGCGTTGATTCTGAGAAATATAGCGACCCTTTACCATCCGAAAGTTTGCTGGATAAACCAGTGAAAAAACCATTAATGGCCACAATCAAAATTGATGGCGGAAAAAAACAAAAATTACGTCCTGGTGACATTGTGGGCGCCTTGACGGGCGAGAATGGCATTCCAGGTGATTCGGTTGGCAAGATTAACGTTTCGGCCAATTGGTCTTATGTGGCTGTTCAGTTAAATTTGGTCAAACCGGCATTGAAAAAACTCTCTAATGGTAGGCTGAAAGGTCGCTCGTTCCGCGTCAGGCTGGTTTCATAATTCGTCAAGCTTGTGCTATCATGTGATATTCACTCACATATAGCTCAATATGAAGGAAATTTTGTTATTGGTGCATATCGTTGGCGGATCAGTCGCTTTGATCTGTGCGTTGATGGCGGTATCGAGTAAAAAGGGCTCCAACTTTCATCGAAAAGTTGGGCGTATTTACGCACTAGGCATGACAGTAATTGGCGTCACTGCAATACCCATGGCCATCATCAGTGAAAAAATATTTTTATTTTTAATAGCGCTCTTTAGTAGTTACCTAGTTTTTGCCGGATGGCGTTTTGCCGTTAATCGCTCTGGCAGACCAAGTAAATTGGACTGGTTTGCGGTATTTATTATGCTCTCAACAGCGCTTACCATGTGCATTGGTGCCTACTTTTTATACACTGAGGCCAATGACCAATGGGTGACTTTGTTGGCATTTGGATCTCTTGCTGCATTTCTGGGCTTGGCTGATTTAAAGAGTCATATTTCAAGACGCACTATTGGAAAAAAGCGAATTGTACGGCATTTGACCAATATGCTGGGAGGCACAATTGCAACGATCACAGCTGCTCTTGTAACAAATCTCTCAACAGAGCCTGTTTTGTTGGCTTGGATTGCACCAACAATGATAATCACCCCTTTGATTGCTTATTGGAATCGTAAGGCTTTAAAGGGGTAGTTTTAGTGGTAAATTGTCATTTATTGCACTGCATAATTTTTCCAATTAAAGACCACATTAAACCATATTAAAGTTTTGAATAGCTGTTAGAATAAGCACTCAAATTTCAATATTTATAATCGCCATTTAGCATGAAAAACTTACTGTTAGCACTCAGTCATTATTTTGCAAAAGTACCTGGTCGGCTCAGGTCGCATCGTAAATTAGTGCTTGTTTTAGCACTGCTTTCCACTGTTTTTATGGTTGTTGGCGCCAATCGCTTTACGTTGGATTTTTCCATTGAGTCATGGTTCGAGAAAGGCGACCCAGCATTGGATGCACTGGATGAGTTTCGTCAACAATTCGGTAGTGACGACGGTCTCTTTATCGTTTACGAGGCTAAAGATGGCGATGTTTTCTCTCATCAGTCTCTGACGCTCATCTCCGAACTGACAAATGCGCTTGCCAATGCTGCTGACAGTGACCCACAAATTACTATCGATAAGTATGGACTGGCGCCGGAGCAAGTTGAGATTCTCGGTCATATTAAGCGTGTCCAGTCTCTCACCAATATCCGTATTCAACAAAGTAAGGGTGATACACTCAGTGCACCGTTATTGGTGCCACGTGATATACCAACAGAGCAATACGCCCTAAATCAAATCAAAGCGCTGGCTGATGCGCAAAGCATGTTGCCGTTGTTTATGTTCTCCAAGGATCATCGCTTTGGCGCGCTATCAATACAAACAGACTTTGGCACGATCCCCATTATCGAAACTACCGAACAAGGCGAATCTTTACTTGTAGAAGATTCGTTTGATGATGTTTTTGAAAACTTTGACACTTTGGTTGATCCAGAGGCGGTTGTTAAGAAAGTCAGGTTTGCTGAGCTGGATCCAAATCTTTATTTGACCTTTATGCCAGCTGTATCCGGTATCTATAAGCAAGATTATTTTCTTGAGCAATTTGCTTTTTATCCGATTGGTAACGCCGCGATGACAGAGTTGGCGTGGGATACGATGATTCACGCGGGTCTGTTGTTGTTTGGTATGGTCGTGGTCATTAACTTGCTGTTGTGGTCTCTGTTCCGATCCCTTTCGGCGGTTGTCTTGCCGCAGTTAGCGATCGGAATGAGCGTGTTATTTGTGATTGGCGGTTTTGGCTGGCTAAATATTACCTCTTCAACGCTGATTGCTTTAACAGGAATGTTGGTTGTTGCTGCTGGTATTGCTGACTGCGTTCACGTGATGAGCAGTTATATGTTTTTTCGTCGAGAGGGGGAAAACCATGAGGCGGCAATGAGTCATGCTTACGGTAAAACCGGCGTGCCGATTTTACTGACCACGATTACCACAATGGCTGGAATGTCGTCACTCGCAGCAACTGGGATGGCGCAGTTTGCCAACTTTGGCTTATCTTCAGCTGCTGGCGTGCTCATGGCTTTTCTATATACCATTTACTTACTTCCTGTGTTTTTGGATTATTGGCATCCAATGCCAATTGAAAAGCCACAAAAACAGCAAGCGAATGGCTTCATCGGTCAATTAATACGAATCAAAAATAGTGTAATGGCTTTTCTCTGTTTACTCATCAAGCCACTGCACTTTCTCTTGAGAAAATTGGGGCTGGTGTGGCTGCTGAGTGCCGTATGGCTGCAACCTCTGTTGGATAGAATACCAAGGTTTGTTGAGCGCTTTCGTCACACTATCGTACTGGTGTTTGTCGGTATTTTTGCCGCTTGTCTTTACGGCGCATCGCAAGTTAAGATTGATTCTAATTTAGTAGAAATATTCTCAGAAGATGTGCCGATTCGAGCGGCCTATGATATTGTGGATGAGCACATGATGGGTTCTGGCAGTATGTTAATCATGATCAAAATGGGTGAGTCAGATGCGATGATGGAGCCTGAGGTGTTAAGAGTTATGAGTGATCTTCAAGAGAAACTGCAGAAAAACTATGGCGACTACATTATTCGCACGAATTCATTGGCAGACTTGGTGCAAGAGACACACGTTATTATGCAAGGTGATGAGCGGTATCGAACTATCCCTGACGATAAAATAACGGTTTCGCAACTGCTTTATTTATTCAATAGTGCCAATCCAAAAGAGCGCCGAGCCTTGGTTAGTGATGATTACTCTAAGAGCCATATTAGCGTGCAACTGAGGAATGCCGGCTCATCGGAATACGCCCTATTCTTTGATGATATACAGCGTGATATCGACAATGCCTTTGCCGAACTTAAGCAGCGCTTTCCACTGATGCAAGTACAAATGACTGGATCCTTTGCGCTGATTATGAAGATGGCAGATGATTTAAGTCATAGCCAGTTTAGGAGTTTGGCAATTGCTGCGATTGTTATTAGCGCCTTGTTGATGCTAACTTTGGGTTCGCTGCAAGCGGGCGTTATGTCAATTATTCCTAATCTTATTCCAGCAACGCTGGCTTTTGGTTTGATGGGGCTTTTAGGCATTCCACTGGATACCGATACGTTAATCATTGCGCCATTAATTATTGGCATTGCGGTGGACGATACTATTCATTTCATTAGTCATTATCGCATGGCTTTGGTGGCCACTAATAGTATGAAAATTGCGCTGGTAGACGCCATTAAAGAGGTGGGTCAAGCGGTGACATTTACAACTTTAATTTTGGGTTGTGGTTTCTTTATGTTAAGCTTTAGCGACCATTTAGGTCTGGTGAAGATCGGCACCTTTGGCTCACTCGCTATTTTTGTCGCTTTGCTATGCGACCTGCTGTTTTTCCCTGCCCTGATTATGATTTTCAAACCAAAGTTTGGTGAGAGAGGCGTTGATGATAATTTGAATTTTTCTGGAGAAGTGAAATGACTGTTCGAACCCTAATTGCGACTTTTATTAGTGTTGTATTGATGATTGGCAGCCCCATTGTTGCGGCTGATACTGGCCTGAGTGCATTAGAATTAATTCAGAAAGTTGATGATAATCGCAGAAAAACAGCCGACTCTGCATTTACCAGCATGATTATTACTACTTGTAAATATGGCACTTCTGGCGGCAAATTAAAGTGTGTTGAAAATCCCCGTGTAAAGATAATTGAAAGTGCACAGATTAATACCGGTAAAGATAATTTGGATACACGCTCACTTATTATGGTGGTGGCGCCCGAGTATGAAAAAGGCATTGGTATGCTGAGCTATGCTTTTAACGATAGCGACAAAGAAAACGAAACTTGGCTGTATTTACCAGCACTTGGTAAGGTCAAGAAAATTGCCGTCAGCCAAGGTGAGGGCGATAGTACTGAGTCAGCTAACCTGTTTGGTACAGAGATCTCGCTTGACGATCAAGATACTGGAAAACTGGATGACTATACTTACGAAATCATAGAAACTGGCGAGTATAAAGGCAGGCCTGTTGCGGTGATTGAGTCGACCCCTACAGCTGACAGACTGAACAAAAGCAGTAACGGAAAAACACAAACGTGGATTGATACAGAGCGCCTTATTGCTTTAAAAGTTCAGATATTTGACCAACAAGGAACAATGATTAAAAGGATTCAGGCTGGCTCTATAGAATATATAAACAATACTTGGGTTGCCAAAAATCTCGGCTTTATGAACTTGGTCAGCCAGCGCCTAACAAATATGAAGATTGATAAAATTAGCTTCGGTGTGGACATTGACGCTGAATTCTTGACGCCGAAGGCGCTCAGTGATGAGGCTTTTAGGGAAGAGCACATGGCGAAACTTCGCGCTCAATCTCAATAGATTGAATGTCTTATATTTATAATTTGCAGGTTATGTGCATAATTAATCTAAATATTATAATTTTATTAAATTAATATTTCAATAAATCGCTATTTATGTGCATAATTCGCACAATAATACCCAAGCGCAGTCTTTAAACTAAGAGGACTTAAAAACAGCACAGGGAGCTATGCAGAACACTAAAGATTTTTTGTTAGAATTGGGGCGGCTTAAGTTGGATCACGTGGCTCAATTGTCAGCGTCTTTCGGCAATCTTCCTAAGAGTGATTATCTTGATGGAGATTATCGTTTGCGCCGTTATTCGCATTTTAATTTTTCTGAAAATGTGCTGAAAAAGATGCCAGCAAAAGCTTTTGAGCAAAGCACTGACTTCAATGACTTTCAAGGTAATGTTGAGCGCAAGTATGAAGAAATAGAGCAAAATATTATTGCTTCAGAGGCGTTTGTTGAAATGTTTTCGCGCTTTAAAGATATTACGAATTTGGATGATGGGGCTAATATAGAAGTGCATCAAATACGAATCATAGCCAAAGGCGAGAAAAGCTCACAAGTGACGCCAGAGGGTGTGCATCAAGACGGCTATCAAAGAATCGGTATTTTTGTTATTGATGGCAATAACATCATCGGTGGCGAATTGAACATACACACTCAAAAACATGCAGCGCCTTTTATTAAGCACAAGTTTGACCAAGGCGAATTCGTGGTTTTAAACGACGAGCACTTTTGGCACAGTGCAGAAGATATTCGCTCTGCAGGCCCTGGTGGCGCAAATATGGACGTGTTTGTATTAACGGCATAAATATATGATTAATGTTGATGTGTGTCGAGCGCAATTCCCCGCTCTGAATCAAACAATCGATGGCATAAACCCCGTCTTTTTTGACGGCCCGGGCGGTTCGCACCCTTCGCAAGCCGTGCTCGACGCTATTGTTGGCTACCTATCTACTTCAAGTGCGAATTTGGGTGGTGCTTATTTTAGCTCTCGCCAAACCGAGCAAACGATGCGCGAAGCAAGAGAGGCGGCAAAGGATTTGTATCACGCCAAAGATGCCAACGAGATTGTCTTCGGCGCCAATGCAACCAGTCTAAGTTTTATGATGAGTCGTGCACTCAGCAAGACTTGGGAGAAAGGCGATGAGATTATTGTTACTGCTTTGGATCATTATTCCAATGTTTCTCCGTGGGTGATTGAAGCTGAAAAAGCGGGCGTTATTGTTCATCAAGTGCGAGTCAATGAGGCTGACTGCACATTGGACTTTGAGCATTTAAGCAGTTTGGTTAATAAAAAAACACGCTTATTCGCATGCAGCTACGCCTCAAATGTTACCGGCTCAATCGTTGATATCAAAGCCGCAGTGAAGGTGCTTAAATCGAAAAGTAATGCACTTAGTTATATTGATGCAGTACATATAGCACCCCATCAACTAATCGACGTGCAAGCGCTGGATTGTGATTTTCTGGTGAGTTCTGCATATAAATACTTTGGCCCGCATTTGGGTGTGTTGTTTGCTAAGATTCAACACTGGGAGGCCCTTCAGCCGGATAAGGTGGCGCCAGCAAAAGACATCAACCCCAATCGTTGGGAGACCGGTACGCAAAACTATGAAGCGATGGCTGGCTTAATGGTGGCTATTGACTACATTGGCTCACTGGCGGATGTTGAAGGAAAAAGTAGACGAAAAAAACTTGAAATAGCCTATCAATGCGTTGCCCAGTATGAACATGAGCTGAGTCGGGTGTTTCTTGATAAAATTAAGGCGTACCCACAAATCACTCTGTACGGCATTGCCGATGACGCTCGATTAAATGAACGAACCCCTACTTTTTCCTTTAGTGTTGAAGGTGTCAGGCCAAGAGCGGTCTCCGAGTTTTTTGGCGAGCAACATGTTTGCCTTTGGGATGGGCATTTCTATGCGCAAGGCTTAATTGAGCAATTGGGTTTGAGTGAGTCGGGGGGTGTTGTTCGAGTCGGTTTTATGCATTACAACACAATCGATGAGATTAAGAAATTTTTTGTTTTGCTGGACGCGTTTCTAGAGAAAAAACGCCTAGTTTAATCACTGCAGCCCAGTATCTGTATTTAGCCTTTTTGCATTAACATGCTATACTATTTGATAATTTTAGAATAATTATCCAAATAATATGCAAAATCTTGATTTAATCGATCAAAAAATTCTCTCACTTTTACAAAGTGATGGCAACCTTAGTGCAGCTGAAGTTGCTGAAAAAGTGAATTTATCGCAATCCCCTTGCTGGCGCAGAATTGCACGTTTACAAGAAGAGGGTTATATCAAAAAGAAAGTAATTTTGCTGGATCGTCAAAAACTCGGCTTGCATTCCGTTGTTTTTGTCAATATAAAACTTAGCGTGCATGACAGAAAAGTGCTTAGCGAATTTGAAGAGGCTGTTGTTGGCTTTCCTGAGGTTGTGGAATGTTGGACAATTACAGGAGGAGTGGACTATTCACTGCGCATTGTCACCAAGGATATTCAAAGCTATGAGCAATTTTTACGCAAGCGCTTACTAAAACTCCCTCATATTCTAGAGGCTCAGAGTCATGTGGGTATTACAGAAGTGAAGCATACAACCGAGTTGCCGATCAATTCTTCATGAATGATTATCGATAGTAAAGTGCTGTTTGAAACGCATATTTGGCGCCTTCTAATACCCATTTCTGGGTACGTATCGGCACCTTTAATTGCAACGGACATAGTATAATCTCTGCTTTACGTTTTTCAGCGGTATCGAGTATTGTTAAATGTTGATATTGCAAGGATTTAATAGAATTTAGTTATGTTAGCAAGTAAGCAGTTAAGAGAGAACCTTGATTATGTTGTAGAGCAACTCAACAGAAGAGATTACAACTTCGATGTAGAGGCCTTTAAGGCGCTTGAAGCAAAGAGAAAAATTGCCCAAGTAGAAACCCAAGAATTGCAAAATTTACGCAATACTCGATCGAAGGCTATTGGCCAAGCAAAAGCCGCCGGTGAAAACATTAAACCACTACTCGATGAGGTTTCAAATCTCGGCACAAAACTGGAAGACGGCAAGGCTGAATTGCAGAAAATTCAAAACCAAATTGATGATATTGCAATGTCAATGCCCAATATCCCACACCCTTCAGTGCCACATGGCGATAGCGAGGACGACAATATTGAAGTGTCGACATGGGGCGAGCCTGGCGAATACGATTTTGAGGTAAAAGACCATGTTGATTTGGGCGAAAAGCTCGGCTTAGATTTTGCTACGGCAGCGAAAATCTCGGGCACAAGGTTTGTGGTGATAACGGGCAAGTTAGCAAAACTTCAACGAGCGTTAACGCAATTCATGCTTGATCAGCACACCGAGGTGAATGGTTACACTGAGACGTATGTGCCGTATTTGGTCAATGCAGATTCATTGACTGGCACGGGTCAATTACCTAAATTTGAAGCGGATTTGTTTAAAACCAGCTTGAAAGGTGAAGAGGGTGAAGCCAAATCGCTTTATCTTATTCCTACAGCAGAGGTTCCAGTGACCAACATGGTGCGTGATTCGATCATTAAAGAGTTGGATCTGCCATTAAAGTTTGTTGCCCACACGCCTTGTTTTCGCTCAGAAGCGGGTGCTTACGGTCGTGACACAAGGGGCTTGATTCGTCAACACCAGTTTGAAAAAGTAGAGTTGGTGCAAATTTCAAAACCCGAGTCTTCTTACGAAGTATTGGAGCAATTAACATCTCATGCAGAGGGTATTTTGCAAGCGTTAAAATTAGCTTATCGTAAGGTGATTTTATGCACCGGCGATTTGGGCTTTTCTTCAGCAAAAACTTACGATCTGGAAGTGTGGTTGCCGGGTCAATCGGCTTATCGCGAAATTTCATCGTGCTCTTGTTTTGAAGATTTTCAGGCGAGACGCATGCAATTGAGATGGAAAAATCCTGAAACCAATAATACTGAACTGCTGCACACACTGAATGGTTCGGGCCTTGCAGTAGGCCGCACACTGGTGGCAGTGATTGAAAACTATCAGCAAGCGGATGGCAGTATAGCCATACCGGAAGTCTTGCAAAGCTACATGGGTGGCTTAACTACTATAAAATAATTGACTTAACTTTTTTGGAGAAAAACCAATGGACTCACAAATATTTATCTTAATAGCTATGTTTGGCTTGATGTATTTTTTACTCATCAGACCACAGCAAAAGCGCGCCAAAGACCATAAAAAGGTTTTGAGTGAGTTAAAAAAAGGCGATGAAGTGGTGACTAACGGCGGCGTTGTTGGAAAGATTGCCTCTGTTGACGAATCTTTTGTGAGCCTTGAGGTTGCCTCTGGCGTAGTCCTGAAGGTGCAAAAGCAAGGCATTAATAATAAAATGCCTAAAGGCACTGTTTAAATTTTAAGACTGCAGATAAAATAAAATGAATCATTACTCTGGCTGGAAAAATGCACTCATTGCCTTTTTCCTTTTATTATCAGCACTGTATGCACTGCCGAATATTTATGGCTCTGATTTGGCGATCCAAATTTCCAGCGCTGGCGATGCCAGTATTGGCGAGCAAGATTTAGCCACGGTTGAAAATACACTCTCAACCAATACAGTTGACTATAAGTCGATTGGGCTGTCGGACAATCGTATTTTGATTCGTTTTGAAAGTTCTCAGTCTCAGGAGCAGCTTTCCACTCAGGCTTTACTGAAAGCAACGTTGAGTCGCAATTATGTTGTTGCACTTAATCTGGCGCCTTCGGTGCCACAGTGGCTGTCAGACCTGGGTGGTCGTGCCATGTCTTTGGGTCTTGATTTAAGGGGTGGTGTACACTTCCTTCTTGAAGTTGACATGGAGGCCGTTGTGGCTATGTCGATTGACCGCTACTATAATGAACTCAGATCGCTGCTTCGTGAGGACCGCCTGTATAAGGGTATTCGTAATGAGGGCACTAGTTTATTAGTTACCTTTAAATCCGAAGAATCAAAACAGCAAGGAAAGTCGCTGATAAGAGGTGAGTTGCTTGACATGCAAATTGTCGAGGGTAGTGAGTCTGAGCTGCAACTTAGTTTAGAAATAACGCCCGCGGCTATCAAGGCTTCAAAATCAACCGCTTTAAAGCAAAACATAACAACGCTGCGCAACCGTGTTAATGAGTTAGGTGTAGCCGAGCCTATTATTCAACAACAAGGTTCAGAGCGCATTGTTGTGCAACTGCCTGGCGTGCAAGACACGGCCAGAGCAAAAGAGATCTTAGGCGCTGTTGCAACGATTGAATTCAGGTTGGTTGATGAAAAGAACGACCTTCAATTGGCTCTGAATACAAGCAAAGTCCCTGTTGGTTCGAAGTTGTATTACTTCAAGAGTGGCAGACCGTTGCTACTTAAGAGCTCTGTAATTGCAACCGGTGAAAATATTACTGGCGCCTCTTCTGGCATTGATCAGAATAATGCCCCAATGGTAAATATTCAACTTGATGGCCCAGGCGGGCGCTCGATGCTGGAAACAACCAAAGAATTCATTAATCATAGAATGGCAGTTGTCTATATTGAGAATAAGGTTGAGACTGTGCTTGAAGATGGCGAAATGGTTAAGTTGCGTACCAAGACGCAGGACATTATTAATGCCGCAACAATTCAAGGTACTTTTTCCAATCGCTTCCAAGTGACGGGGATGGAGAGTGCGCGAGCAGCCAGAAACCTTGCATTGTTGTTGAGAGCCGGCTCTCTTTCTGCACCAATTGAAATTATTGAAGAGCGCACCATTGGCCCAAGCTTGGGTGCTGATAATATTGCCAAAGGCTTTTTATCTGTATTGGTTGGTTTCGCTTTGGTATTGGTTTTCATGGCCTGGCGTTATCGCGTTTTTGGTCTAGTTGCCAATGTGGCGCTGACGTTGAATCTGGTGACAATTGTTGCCGTATTGTCATTAATTCAAGCAACACTGACATTGCCTGGTATTGCCGGAATCGTACTGACAGTCGGTATGGCGGTTGATGCCAATGTGCTTATTTTTGAGCGCATCAAGGAAGAGTTAAAGTCGACCAACAATATTCAAAAAGCCATTTCGGCCGGTTATGAGAAGGCATTGCTGACCATTGCTGATGCAAACATCACCACACTGATAGCCTCCATTGTTTTATTTAGCTTTGGCACTGGCGCAATTAAAGGATTTGCAGTGACTTTGTCAATTGGTATCATCACTTCGATGTTCACCGCGATTGTGGTCTCACGTGCATTGATTAATCTTATTTACGGTGGTAAAAAAGTTGAGGAGTTGGCGATATGAATTTGAAGTCCCTAAATATTCCAAATATTGACTTTGTCAATAGACGTCATTTGGCAATGATGTTTTCTGCAGTTTTACTTATAGCGTCCATTGTTTCGTTGTCAGTTCAAGGTCTGAAGCTAGGTATCGACTTTACTGGCGGCACGTTAATTGAGCTTGGTTATCAGCAAACCGCCGATCTTGAAGAGATCCGTGGGAAACTCAACGAGGAAAATTATAAAGGCACGAACGTGCAATACTTTGGTTCAGATACCGAAGTATTGATTCAGCTGGAGCCACAGCAGGTGTCATCTGCAAAACTAAGCTCCTCGATTATTCACATGCTTGGCGAAAATATTGATGTTCGTCGAGTCGAATTTGTTGGGCCCAAGGTGGGCGAAGAGCTAACCAATGACGGCGGCCTTGCCATGCTTTACGCCTTGATTGGTATCCTGATTTATGTTGCCTTCAGGTTCGAATACCGTTTTGCTCTGGGCTCAATTGCAGCGCTGGTTCATGACGTTATTATTGTGTTAGGCGTTTTTTCTGCTTTGCAAATTGAATTTGATTTAACGGTTTTAGCGGCGATCCTAGCGGTGATTGGTTACTCGCTTAACGATACGATTGTTGTCTTTGATCGAATTCGAGAGAACTTCCTTTCGACGCGCAAAGTCGAGCCTAAGCCTATTATTAATGATGCCCTTAACCAGACACTGTCACGCACTATAATGACGTCACTAACAACATTGCTTGTTTTGTTGGCATTGTTTTATCTGGGTGGTGAAGTGATTCACAGCTTTGCTGGCGCATTACTGATTGGCGTTGTGATTGGTACCTACTCGTCTATTTATGTCGCGAGTTCAATGATTCTAGCTCTAGGTATTTCTAAGGCGGACATGTTGCCTTCAGAGAAAGAAAGCAAGGAAATTGATGCTAGACCTTAGAGTCTAGCTAATCAACAAATTTTTCGAATACTAAACAAGCATTGGTGCCACCGAAGCCAAAGCTATTTGACATTACTCGATTAAGGGAAACCTCTTTGGTTTCTCTAACAATCGGTACGCCTTCGGCTTCTTCGTCCAGTGTTTCGATATTGACCGATTCAACAACAAAGCCGTTCTCGAGCATCAGCAGTGAGTAAATAGATTCGTTGACGCCTGCAGCGCCTAGAGCGTGCCCAGAAAGAGATTTTGTCGAGCCCACCATAGGTATGTCGTTACCAAAGACTTCCTTAATGGCTTGCAGCTCTCTCATATCGCCAACGGGTGTTGAAGTGCCGTGTGCATTAATGTAGTCAATCGGCCCATTGACGGTACTGGTTGCTAATTGCATACAGCGCTTTGCGCCTTCGCCTGATGGTGCGACCATGTCGTAGCCATCGGATGTTGCACCGTACCCTGTAAGCTCGGCAATAATATGTGCGCCTCGAGCCTGTGCATGCTCAAGAGACTCAAGCACCAATGCACCACCACCTCCGGAAATAACAAAGCCATCACGGTTCGCATCATAGGCTCTTGAAGCCTTTTCAGGAGTGTCGTTATACTTAGATGATAAGGCACCCATGGCGTCAAATAACATCGTTAACGACCAATCAAGCTCCTCACCGCCGCCGGCAAACACAACATCTTGCTTGCCCATCTGAATTTGCTCCATGGCGTTGCCAATGCAGTGTGCACTGGTAGAGCAGGCAGAAGTAATTGAATAATTAATGCCTTTAATTTTGAATAACGTAGAAAGACAAGCCGAAGTGGTTGAGCCCATTGTTGGTGGTACTCGATAAGGCCCCACGCGTTTAATGCCTTTTTCTCTTAAAATATCTGCCGCCTCAACAACGTTTTGGTTGGAGGCGCCACCAGAGCCGGTAATTAATCCTGTGCGTTCATTGGATACTTGTTCTTTGGTTAAGCCAGATTGCTTAATGGCCTCATCTAATGCTAGGGCGTTATAAATAGAAGCGTCGGCCATAAATCGCAACATTTTGCGGTCGATAACTGCTTTGGCGTCTACTTCAGGCAGTTCGCCATGCACATGAGATCTAAGACCCATTTCAGCGTATTTTTCACTAAATTTAATACCTGATTTGGCCGCTTTAAGAGACTCCAGTACTTCAGTCTTGTTCTTGCCAAGACTGCAAACGATTCCCATGCCAGTGATAACGACGCGCTTCATCAGAAAGCGGAGGTGTCAGTGAATAAGCCAACCTTAAGATTGGTGGCTTCGTAGATTACTTTTCCATCAACTTCCATCGCTGCATCGGCAATGCCCATGTAGAGTTTGCGTGCAATGACTCTTGAAAGGTCGATTTTGTAAGTTACTTTTTTATTGGTTGGCAGAACTTGGCCGGTAAATTTGATATGACCGGCACCGAGTGCACGCCCCCTACCCGGACCGCCAAGCCAGCCCAAGAAAAAACCTACCAGCTGCCACATGGCGTCAACACCAAGGCAACCTGGCATTACTGGATCTTCATTAAAGTGGCAGCCAAAGAACCATAAATCAGGGTTGATATCTAATTCTGCCGTAATAATGCCCTTGCCATACTCGCCACCCACATCAGAGATTTCGGTAATGCGATCAAACATTAGCATTGGTGGTTTTGGCAACTGAGCGTTTCCGGGTCCAAAAAGTTCGCCGTTACCGCAAGTGATTAAATCTTCGTAAGAATAGCTGTTTTGTTTCATAAGTGTTGAAATTCCCTTTGTAGCGGGAATTTTATCATAATTGACTGATGTGTTAAATCCAAGTTAAGGCTTCAAATCAGAGGTAATATCGCCGATATCCTCAAGTCCTGCAGAGATGCGAATCAACCCATCATTGATACCACTTTGCGCTCTTTCCTCATCACTTAGGCGGCCATGAGTCGTGGTTGCTGGATGCGTAATTGTACTTTTTGTGTCGCCAAGATTGGCGGTGATGGAAAGCATTTTGGTGTTGTTGATGAGGCGAAATGCGCCTTCTTTGCCGCCTTTGACTTCAAAGGAAACAATGCCGCCAAAGCCGGATTGTTGTGACTTAGCCACCTCATGGTTTGGGTGTGACTCCAGTCCTAAATAATGGACTTTTTCAACAAATTCTTGCTCCACTAACCAGTTGGCAAGTTTGCTGGCGTTTTCACAATGCATCCTCATTCTAAGTGATAGTGTTTCCAAGCCTTTAATCAAAATCCAAGCGTTAAAGGCGCTAAGCGTAGGACCCGTCGTTCTGATAAAGCTGCCAATACCTTCGAGCAGTTCGTCACTGCCAGCAATTGCGCCGGCTAAACAGCGGCCTTGTCCGTCAATGTATTTTGTCGCAGAGTGAATCACTAGATCTGCACCCAGTGCAAGTGGTTGCTGCAGGGCGGGTGTCATAATGACGTTATCAACCGCCAAGACAATATTATTTTTCTTGCTAATTGCCGCCAATGCGCGAATATCGACCACCTCTCCCAAAGGGTTGGATGGCGTTTCCAGTAAAAAAACCTTGGTGTTTGATTGTACGGATTTTTCCCATGCGTCAACATCAATCAAATCGACAAAAGTCACACCAATGTTGAATTTGGAGATGATATCGCTTAACAACACAATGGTTGTGCCGAACATAGAGCGAGAAGCAACCATATGGTCGCCCGATTTTAGCAGCGCCATCAATGTTGCAAATATGGCTGACATGCCGCTGGACGTTGCTAAACAAGCTTCAGCGCCTTCGAGTGCCGCTAAGCGGTTTTGAAACGCATCGACCGTAGGGTTGGTGAATCTTGTGTAAATATTGCCCGGCTCTTCCTTGGCAAAGCGCTTGGCTGCTTGTTCTGCACTATCAAAGGTAAAACTGGATGTTAGAAAAATGGCCGGTGAGTGTTCTTGTTCCGATGTTTTTCTATGGCCTTCTCTTATGGCAATGGTTTCGAATTTTCTTTGTGTCATGATTGTCTTGTCATAATTTATTTCATTCTACATCATTGCAAATCATTTCAGAGCTTTCGTTGGTCTCGTGTTGTTGCTTGGCCTCATCGCAGCGTAGTGCTTCAATGTTATCCAAATACGCACTATCAATATCTTTAGTAACGTACTTGCCGTCGAAGCATGAACAATCGAATGTTTTGATATCGGGATTGCCATGTTGAACCGACCAAATTAAGTCGTCTAAATCTTGATAGATAAGTCTGTCGGCGCCAATTGCTGTGCAAACTTCTTCGGTACTCCTGTTATGAGCAATAAATTCATTTTTACTCGACATATCGATGCCGTAAACATTAGGGTGGCGTACGGCAGGTGCAGCAGAGGCAAAAAAGACTTTGGCGGCACCTGCGTTTCTTGCCATTTGTACAATTTCTTTACTGGTGGTGCCACGAACGATCGAGTCATCAATCAACAGCACGTTTTTGCCCTCGAATTCCAATCCAATGGCGCTTAATTTCTGGCGGACCGATTTTTTTCGCTCTTTTTGCCCAGGCATGATAAAGGTTCTTGCAATGTAACGATTCTTAATAAAACCCTCACGGTATTTCACATTCAGCTCATAGGCGAGTTGCAGCGCTGCGGTGCGAGAGGTGTCCGGAATAGGAATGACCACATCAATGGCCTCATCTTTCCAGTCTTTTTTGATTTTGTCGGCAAGACGATCGCCCATTCTTAAGCGTGATTTGTAAACCGAAATTTTGTCAATGATTGAATCGGGTCTTGCAAAATACACAAATTCAAATATACAAGGCGTTAGTTCTGGGTTTTTGGCGCATTGTTGTGCGTGAATCTCACCCTTTCTGTCGATAACAATAGCCTCTCCTGGCTCGATATCTCGAATAATGGTGTAACCTAATGCTGTCAAGGCGACACTTTCGGAAGCAAGCATGTATTTGGTATTTTTATCGGTCGTTCTTTCGCCCAAAATTAGAGGCCTAATGCCGTTAGGGTCTCTAAAGCCGAAAATACCGTAACCTGGAATCATACCAATCGCCGCATAAGCACCTTTGACTCTTTGATGAAGCTTGCCAATAGCTGCAAAAATATCTTCTTCATCAATTCTACTTTTTTGTTGTTTGGCAATCTCACTAGCCAGTACATTTAGCAAAATTTCAGAGTCGGAGTTGGTGTTGGTGTGTCTTCGATCTTGTTCAAACAATTCTCTGGCCAGGGCATCTGTATTGGTCAGGTTGCCATTATGAGCAAAGGCAATACCGTAAGGGGAGTTGACATAGAATGGCTGCGCTTCAGCGCCTGAAGAGCTGCCAGCAGTTGGGTAGCGAACATGACCAATACCCATGTCGCCCTTGAGCATGGCCATATGGCGCGTCCTAAAGACATTACGAGCTAGGCCGTTGCCTTTGCGCATAAAAAATCGACCTTTATCTGCCGTGGTAATGCCTGCTGCATCTTGACCTCGGTGTTGAATGATTGTTAATGCGTCATAGATATAGACGCCAACTTCTTTATTGGTGGTGGAGAGTATTCCAACAATACCGCACATAATTTATTCCTCTGTTTCTATGGGTTGCTCAGCAATGATTTCATCGCCAGGTTCTAGTTCGACAAAGAGCAAATGCTCTGATAAATTTGGTTTTATATCCACACTCCAGTCTTGAAATGTTCTAAGGACGCCTTGCGTTTCAATCCAGAAATATTGCTGACTTACCCAGCTGACGCTTTGCAGTACCAAGACAATAACAAGAACACACAAGCCGCCTTTAAATAGGCCAACGAATGCGCCAAGGAATTTATTTTTGATGCCAACAATATTGCGTGCATTGAGAAGGTTGTCAATGCCGCTTAGGGTGTTTAATACTCTTTCAAAAAATGGCGCCAATAAACAAGGCTGTTCTGTGCCAATAGTGATATTAAGTAAGCGCACAAGTGCTCTGGCAGTGATAAAGATAACGGCATAAATCACAGCAAAAGAGACCCAAGTACGAATGCCGCTGTTTTCAATAACAACGCCCATCATTTCTAGATCGGCTAAAACGCCAATATAATTCCAGGCAACAACGGCAATGACACCCAGGAAAATAGCGATTGAGACACAGCTGTTAAGTGCGCAAGGGTTGCTGACATAGGAAGCGGCTTCAGTGAGTTTGTATAAGGCTTTTTTGGTTAGCCAGAATCCTAAAACAATGGCGCCAAAGGCGAGACCATAAACAGATTTACCCTCAGAGGAGTCTGGACTTGATAGCAACGTGTTGGCGAGTCCTTCGTAGAAGAACCAAGCAAGAAGGATGGCGAGAATGAGGAAAATAAGGCTGATTATCTCTTTCGCAAGGCCTTGAATAAAGCCCCTGACAATAAAGCAGATGAGAATCAAAAGGGTGAGCCAATCTGACCAAACTAATAGACTGATTGCATTCCATAAATTGTCAAAAAAATCGCCCATGGACTCCCTGCCTGATAGCGCCAATTTTACAATAGTTTCTTGGGGTGGGGCGCGATCTCACTAAAGGAAAAAACGCTTAATTTTCTCTTAGAATGAGTGTTGCATCAGTGATTGTGTGGAATGAGCCAAAAATAACAATTCGCTCTGCATCGACCAAAGCCAGTGCACTGTCGATTGCACTGTTCATATTTTGACAAACCGTTGTCGTCAGTGAGGCGTCAAATTTCCCATGTAAAAGCTCAATTTGAATGGCGCGCTCAACATTAAGCGGCACCAAAAACCAATGCGTGAATGAGTCTTTTGCCAGACTGATCATATCGTCGATATTTTTGTCAGCAAGTGCCGAGAAAATAGCCACTGTTTTGTCGTCAGAAGTTTGCAGGGTGTTGACAAGTTTTTCCACCGCTGCGGAGTTATGAGCAACGTCAAGAATCACTTGTTTGTCACCAACCATCATTTTTTGAAATCTTGCAACCACGGTGGCTTGCTCAAACCCGGATTCAATCAAATTAGACGAGACTGGAAATTGAGATTGTAGTGTTTCAATAACTCTTAGAGCAACGGCTGCATTGTATTTTTGATGCTCACCCTCTAAGCCGATCTTTCCAGTATAGGGTTCGTTGATAAACTCAAGTAAGGCATTGATTTTTCTAGCATAATTAACAAGTGTGTTTGGCGGGCTCTCGTCACCACAAATGCATAACTTATCAGTTCGCATGATTCCTGCTTTCTCGTGACCAATAAGTTCGCGCGTGTCGCCTAAATAATCTGTGTGATCAATGGCAATATTGGTGATAACACAAATGTCGTTATCGACAACGTTGACCGAATCCAGTCGTCCACCAAGCCCGACTTCGAGAATGGCAATATCAATATCTGCGTCGGCAAAAATTTGCAAAGCCGCCAAGGTTGAAAACTCAAAATACGATAAAGAGACGCCACCTCTACAGGCTTCAATTTTCTCGAAAGCGTCAATAATCATACCGTCAGAGGCCAACTTGTCGTCAATAGCAAAGCGCTCGTTGTAGTTGATTAAATGCGGCGAAGTAAAGCACCCAACTTTGTGTTTTGACTGACTGTAGACGTTATCAATGAAGGCAATGGTTGAGCCTTTGCCGTTGGTGCCGCCAACGGTAATAACGTGAAACGGAACGCCATTCGGGAAAAGCTTGTTATAAACAACCTCAATGCGCTCCAGGCCAAGATCAATCACACTCTCGTGCAGGTTTTCTTGCCAGATCAGCCAATCGTCTAGCGTTTTTAGTCTTCCCAAAATTCACCCTCGATAGCATCGTCCTTTTTCTCACGTTTTTTTTCAGCGGGAGGGGTTTGGTTTATTTTGTAAGTGAAGACTGCATTTTTCTGGCTGAAGACTTTTGAGGCGTTTTTCTCGAGAATGTTGTTAATAAAATATCTTCTAGATAGCGGAATCAGACCCAATAGGCCAACGGTATCGGTGATAAATCCCGGTGTTAATAGCATAACGCCCGAGACTAGAATGACCACGCCTTCCATCATTTCAAAAGCTGGTGTTTTGCCTTCCGCCATACTTCTTTGCGCTTTGGCCATGGTCGACCAGCCCTGGTGCTTTAATAGTGAAGAGCCAATGAGGGCGGTGATAATGACAAGTAATACTGTGGAGAAGCCACCTATGGCATCACCCACACTGACCAGTACGTAAATCTCCAGTAACGTCACAACTACAAATAAAGGAAATAACATTTAAACTCCTTTTGTATTAGTAAAAAGTATGTCCCATACGCCATGGCCGAGTCGCTGTCCGCGGTTCTCAAATTTTGTTAATGGCCTGTGCGCGGGTCTTGGAGAATATATATGGTCGCCAAGGGTGTTTTTAAAGTGGGGGTGCACCTCCATGGTTTCCATGATATGCTCGGCGTAGTTTTCCCAATCGGTGGCGATATGGATAATGCCGTGTGTTTTTAACTTATTAGCAAGCATGTCAAGCAGACTTGTTTGCAGAATACGCCTTTTATGGTGCTTCTTTTTATGCCACGGGTCTGGGAAAAACAATTGAAAGGCTGAGAGACTGTCGTCTTTAATATGATGTTTTAAAACCTCAACTGCGTCGTTTTTAATAATTTTCAAATTATTCAGTTGGTGTTTATTTGCCTCATTGATAAGTCGGCCAACACCCGCCTCGTATACCTCAATACCTAAAAAATTAGTTTGCGGTTGGTTGATGGCCATTTCTAGCAAGCTGTCGCCGTTACCAAAGCCCACTTCAATTACTACGTCTTGGCTTTGAGTAAATAGCTCGTCAAAATCAAGCATCACGCCATTAATAATCTCAACGCCATAGTTTGGCCAAAGCTCATTAAGACCAATCCTTTGCGCTTTTGAAAGCCTGCCAGAGCGCCTGACAAAGCTTTGAATGGTGCGCATGTGCTTATTGTCGTTCATAGTGAATAATCCATGATGAGGGGTGAGTGATCTGAAAAACGCTCGTCTTTGTAAACCTCGCATTGGGTAGCAGTGCCTGCCAAATTGCCGCTAACCACTTGATAATCCAATCGCCAGCCAGTGTTATTAAGCCAGGCTTGTCCTCTGTTTGACCACCAAGTGTATTGAAATTCTTCTTGATTGATTTCTCTAAAGGAATCAACATAACCAACATCGTCATAAAGAGTATCTAACCATGCGCGTTCTTCGGGCAAGAAGCCTGAATTTTTTTGATTGCCACGCCAATTCTTCAAATCAATTTTTTTATGGGCGATATTCCAGTCCCCACAGAAAATGTATTTTCTGTCGTCGTTTTGCAGTTTTTTTAAATAAGGCAAAAATCGATCGGTAATAAATTCCATTTTAAAGGCTTGTCTTTCTTCTTTGCTAGACCCGGAAGGCAGGTAAAGCGATGCTACTGTGAGATCGCCAAAATCAGCCTGGATCAACCGTCCTTCAAAATTGATGTCATCCCACTCACTAAAATGAACGCGGTCTGGCTTGGTTTTGCAGTATAAGCCAGTGCCGCTGTAGCCCTTGCGCTCAGCAGGGTGGTAATAAACGTGCATGTCTTTTGGGTAAAAGCGGTCATCGAGTTGATCCTCTTGCGCTTTGATTTCCTGTAAGCAGACAACATCGGCGTCTTGTTTTTCAAGCCATGCAAAAAAACCTTTTCGCTCAGCGGCTCGAATTCCATTGACATTAATTGTTATAATTCTCATCGGGAACATTTTAATAGTTTAGGAATATTCAATGCAACAGTATCAAAAGGATTTTGTCGATTTTATGTTGGAAACCGGCGCACTCAAATTCGGCGAATTCACACTGAAATCTGGGCGGATTAGTCCGTATTTTTTTAACGCAGGCTTATTTAATCAAGGCAAACATTTATCGCAATTGGGTAGATTTTACGCCCAAGCGATTGAGGCGAGTGGCATTGAATTTGACGTGCTTTTTGGCCCTGCTTACAAAGGAATTCCACTAGCGACGGCGACAGCGATGGCGTTGAATGACAGTTTTAATAGAAATGTGCCTTACAGTTTTAACCGTAAAGAAGCTAAAACTCATGGCGAGGGCGGTAATATTGTTGGCCATCCATTAGAGGGTGATATTCTGATTATTGACGATGTGATTACCGCTGGCACAGCCATTCGCGAAGCGCAAGAAATTATTGCCGCCAACGGGGCGACGACTAAAGGCGTAATTGTAGCGCTGGACCGTCAAGAAAAAGGCAAAGGCGAGTTATCGGCCATTCAAGAAGTGGAGCAAAATTTTGGTATTTCTGTCGCCAGTATTATAAATTTATCGCATTTAATCACTTACTTAAAAGGGCAGAATGATGCGACTCTCATTGATAAAATTGAAGCCTATCGTGAGCAGTACGGCATCTAGGGATTGTAACTTCCAGTGTGTGAAATACTTAATGCAATAAAAATGGCCGAAGGAGAAGGGGTTGAGGTAAGCCGTCTCTTTCCAATTTCCGGTGTACGCATGAATCACGATCCCTTTGTGCTGTTCGATCATTTTGCAATAGAGGCGGGGCAAGGTTTTCCGACTCACCCGCATAGGGGCTTTGAGGCTATCACCTACTTGTTTTCTGGCGCTATGCGCCACAAGGATAATTTGGGCAATGATTCGGTTATTGTCGAGGGCGGAGCGCAAATTTTTTGTGCAGGGCGCGGCATTAGTCATTCCGAAATGCCAGAATCTGAAGGCACGACTAATGGCATTCAGTTGTGGATTAACTTGGCCAAAAAATCTAAAAAAATGGACCCGAGTTATCAGTCCGTCGATGCAGACGAACTGCCCATTTCTGATATTAACGGCGTCTTAATAACGACGATTGCTGGCGGTAAGTCACCCGTCAAGTTGCAAAATAATGCCACTTATCAATCCATTCGGATGGGCCAAAATACAAATCATGAGCTGAGTGTTGCGGACATGCGGGGTTTAGTTTATGTTGTCAGTGGCGAGTTGCGTTGTGGCGACGAAACTGTTGAGGCGGCGCAAGCACTGTTATTTGATGATGACAATGAAACACTCTCATTGCATGCGCTTGGGGATTGTCATTTAATGGCCCTCTACGGTGTCCCGCACAACGAACCCATTACTCAGTACGGCCCGTTTGTTGATTAATTGTTGTCTGTATCGGGCTCAACAATTAGCGTTGTCGAATCCGTATCAATCACCCTAACTTGTTGACCAATCTGCATATCGCAACCCTTTGCCAGCCAAAGTGAGTCGCCCACTTTAACTTTAGCGCCATTCTCATCATTTGAAACAACTGTGTAGCTGTTGCCAACATGTCTTGCTGCGCGGGCGTTGAGCTCATTATCAATGGTTTTGACGGGAAAGTATTTCTTTGCCAAAAGAATACTGACAATAGATAAAACTGAAAACAACAACAGCTCCAGTTGCCATGAGAGGTCCGGCATTATTTTACTAACAATACCCGTCATCATTGCTGAGACACCCATCCACAGGAAGAACGTTGACCAGGCGAATAATTCAATAATAATCAGAGCGAGGCCAAAAACCAGCCAATGCCAGTAATCCATATTTACAAAAAATGCTTCCATTGATTTTTATCCGTTAAGAGCTTGTTTAATCTTTGTCAAGTATACCTTTAGCCAGCTCACCAATACCACCCAAGCTGCCAATCAGTGCCGAAGCTTCCAATGGCATCAATACCAGTTTTTGATTGTCAGCTGAAGCAATTGCTTGTAAGGCTTCAGTGTATTTGGTGGCTACAAAGTAGTTAAGGGCTTGTATGTCGCCATCACGCACAGCATCGGAAACCATTCGGGTTGCCTCAGCCTCAGCCTTAGCCAATCTTTCTCTGGCTTCTGCGTCCCTATATGCTGCCTCCTTGCGGCCTTCGGCATCAAGAATAGCTGCTTGTTTATCGCCCTCAGCACGCAAGATTTCCGATTGTCGGTGACCCTCAGCCTCAAGAATGTCGGCACGCTTTTGTCTCTCGGCCTTCATTTGTCGACTCATCGCCTCAACTAAGTCCAGTGGCGGCTCGAGATCCTTAATTTCAATACGGGTTACTTTGACGCCCCAAGGGTTGGTTGCTTGGTCAACCACAGTGAGTAGTCTGGTGTTAATCTCTTCACGATTAGACAGCATTTCGTCTAAAGACATCGCGCCTAAAACGGTTCTAATATTGGTTAGGCAGAGGTTATGCATCGCATTAAGTAGATGATTGACTTCGTAGAAAGACTTAGCTGCGTCCACTATTTGAAAGAAAACCACGCCGTCAGATTGCACCACAGCATTGTCTTTTGAGATAACACTTTGTTTGTCGATGTCAAGCACTTGCTCTCGCATATTGATCTTGGCGCTGATGCGATCTACAAATGGAATAATAAAATTAAGTCCAGGCGCTAAAGTTTGGGTGTATTTTCCGAAGCGCTCAACGGTGTATTCATGGCCTTGGGGGATGGTCTTGACCCCCATGAAAACCACGAAAATTGCTAGGAGTGCAAAAAATGGTGCAAATAATATTGACAAGTCAAACATGGTTTTATCTCCTGAATAAGTATTAAGGTTCATAATAGAACTTGGTGTGCTATTTGTCAAGACAGATCACAACTTACACTAAGTATTAGCTTTGTTATATTATTGGGTGTTTGTTCAAGTCAAGACGTGGCAACACTTAATCATAGGGGTGTGAGCTGGTCTAATGCTATGATTGTTATATGTTTTATTAGTTTTTGAAAAAAATCCAAAAAAATGACGATTGTTTCTAAATTGGAAACAAAATAGGATGGACTAAGTCTATTTTTGCCCCTAACAAAGGTTTATATTGAAACACAATAATATATCAATATGAGCTGTATAATTAAGGCTGAATTAATGAAGTAACGAGCTAATTTCCGTAGTAAGTAAAGTAGGGTTTTAGGATTTAAATAATATGTTGGGGTGTGTGAAGTGAGCAGTGAATTCAAAATGTTGATAATGCTTGTTGTTATTTGTAGTGTTGTTTATCACTACATTTAAGATCCCCTTTCAACCCACCTGGTAAGTCCCATATTCTATGCGCCCCCTAGGCGCAGAAAGACCACCCTCAGCCAATAAATTTCTATATTAGGATCACTTTAGACTATATAAGGCGTATAGTGGATTCAAAGGATCAATGGTTAGTGAGTTAAAGATCACGTATTGACTTACACCTAGTGACTAATAAAAAGAACAACGGCAAATGACAACAAACCAACAAAGGTAAGAAAATAGATTGCGAAGCCGATCTGTTTTGGCATCCGATGAAATATGCAGGTATAAGAGAATCAATACACTCTGAGACTCATTCGAGAATCAGGGGCGCACTGAAAGACAAACGCATTGAGTTGGGCTTGTCTCAAAGAGCCTTAGCCCAAAAACTGGCTGTTACCCACTCCCTAATTAGTAAAGTTGAGTCTGGCGATCGACGCCTGGATGTTGTAGAGCTTAAGCGATACACAACGGCACTCAAAATGGACTTTGGAGTGATTGTAAAATTGGTTGCTTAATTATAAGAAAAATAGAGAAAATAACAAGTGAATAGGCCAGTGTACTGGCCTTGAATAAATGGTGGAGGGATAGGGATTTGAACCCTAGAAGGGTATTAGCCCTTGCCGGTTTTCAAGACCGGTGCATTCAGCCGCTCTGCCATCCCTCCAGCAGGGGGCTATGATACAGTTTTTATACTGATAGTAAATAGAAATTTAATTAAAAATCGGTTAATTTTTGCGTATAATTTACCCTTTTTGGAATTCATGTAGGTAGTCGTCATGGCAAAAGTCTGTCAAGTTACTGGTAAGCGCCCTATGAGTGGCAATAACGTGTCACACGCGAACAATAGAACGCGTCGTCGTTTTTACCCAAATTTGCATACACACCGTTTTTGGGTTGAAGCTGAGAACCGTTTTGTTAAATTGAAGTTGTCTGCAAAAGGTTTACGCATCGTTGACAAAAAAGGCATTGATGTCGTTTTGTCGGAAATTCGCACTCGTGGCGAAAAGGTTTAAGGGGATATTATGAGAGAGAAAATTAAATTGGTGTCTTCGGCTGAAACAGGCCACTACTATACTACTACTAAGAACAAGCGCCTTCATCCTGAAAAAGTTGAAGTTAAAAAGTTTGATCCTGTTGTAAGAAAACACGTTATGTACAAAGAAGCGAAGATTAAGTAAATCTTAATTAGCTTTTAAAAGCCGCGTTTATCGCGGTTTTTTTATACCCACAAAAAAGCCCGCGATAAACGCGGGCTTTTTATTATCTCTTAGCCTAATTGGCCAGGATGTTTTCCAATGGAACTTGAGCAACAGTGTCTTGATAGTCCGACAATTGGTCAAAGTTTAGGTATTGGTAAATATCACCCTCGAGCGGCTCGATATCCTTCATTAAAGCAAGATACTCATCAACACTTGGCAGGTAGCCTAGTTTCGCCGAAATGGCCGCTACTTCTGCTGAAGAGAGGTAAACATTGGCACCGTCGCCTAAGCGGTTAGGGAAGTTACGCGTAGAAGTCGAAACAACCGTAGAGTTGTTTTTCACTCGTGCTTGGTTACCCATGCAAAGTGAACAGCCTGGAATTTCAGTATGCTCTGTTAATCGCTCGAAAGTTTCGTATACACCTTCTGCACGAAGTTGTTTTTCATCCATTCTTGTTGGTGGGGCAATCCACAGCTCTGTGGTAAGTTCGTCTTTGTCTTTTAACAATTGCGCTGCCGCTCTAAAGTGGCCGATGTTGGTCATGCATGAACCGATAAAGACCTCATCAATCGGCGTATTGGCAACCTCAGAAAGCAATTTAACGTCATCCGGATCATTAGGACAGGCCACAATTGGTTCTTTGATTTCGTTAAGATCAATCTCAAGCACCTCAAAGTACTCGCAATCTTTGTCCGCTGAAAGCAACTCAGGATTATCAAGCCATTTCTGCATCGCTTGAATACGTTTGGTGATTGTTTTCTTGTCGTTATAGCCTGCATCAATCATCGAGGTTAGTAGTGTGATGTTTGAGCGTAAATACTCTTCAATTGGCGCTTTGTTAAGTTGTATCGCACACCCGTTTGCTGAGCGTTCAGCGGAAGCATCTGCAAGTTCGAATGCCTGCTCAACCTTAAGATCGCCCAAGCCTTCAATTTCCAATACACGACCAGAGAATACATTTTTCTTGCCAGATTTTTCAACTGTTAATAAGCCTCTTTGAATGGCTACATAAGGGATGGCGTTAACCAAGTCACGCAGAGTGATACCCGGTTGCATTTCGCCGGTAAATCTAACCAATACCGATTCTGGCATATCGAGTGGTAGAATACCGATAGAGGCGCCAAAAGCAACCAAACCAGAACCTGCTGGAAAGCTAATACCAATTGGGAATCGAGTATGAGAGTCACCACCTGTGCCTACTTCGTCAGGCAACAACATGCGGTTTAGCCAAGAGTGAATAATGCCATCGCCCGGTCTAAGCGCCACGCCACCTCTTGACTGCATAAAGTCAGGCAAAGTGTGCTGTAGTTCTAAATCGATTGGCTTTGGATAGGCGGCAGTATGACAGAAACTTTGCATGACTAGATCTGCAGAGAATCCCAAACAAGCCAGCTCTTTTAATTCGTCTCGCGTCATTGCACCCGTGGTGTCTTGCGAGCCCACTGTTGACATGCGTGGCTCACAGTAAGTGCCAGGGCGAATGCCTTTGACGCCACATGCTTTACCAACAATTTTTTGTGCCAAGCTGAAACCAGCATTGCTATTACTTGGATCTTGTGGGCGAAGGAACACGTCGCTCACGCTCAAGCCAAGATCATTACGCGTCTTGTCTGTTAAGCCGCGACCAATAATAAGGGGGATACGTCCGCCAGCACGAACTTCATCTGGCATCGTCGTTGGCGCCAACTCAAAAGTAGAGATGGTTTCACCGGCGGCGTTGATAATAACACCTTCGTATGGTTTGATAGTAATCTCATCACCCATTGCAAGCTTGGAAACATCGCATTCGATCGGTAGCACGCCAGAATCTTCAGCTGTGTTGAAGAAAATCGGGGCAATTTTGCCGCCTAGAACCACACCACCACCATTTTTATTTGGGATGTAATCGATCGGATTGCCCATGTGCCAAAGTACAGAGTTAATCGCAGATTTACGTGATGAGCCTGTACCGACCACGTCGCCAACAAAGGCAAGTGGTAGGCCTTTTTCTTTAAGTGTTGCAATGGTTTCGAATGGCTTGTCCATTTTTTTAACAAGCATTGAATTCGCATGCAATGGAATATCTGGACGCGACCAAGCTTCGGTTGCAGGTGAAAGATCGTCGGTATTGGTTTCGCCATCAACGCGAAAAACAACCACTTTGATTTCTTGCGGCATGGCGTCTTTAGAAGTGAACCACTCCGCATTTGCCCAAGAGTCAACGACTTTTTTGGCAAATGCGTTATTTGCTGCTTTTTCAACAACACCTTGGTAGGCTTCGTAAATAAGAATAGTGTGTGACAATGCTTTGCAGGCAGCTTCGGCTGTTGCGTCAATATCCAATAGGTCAATCAGTGTATCTATGTTGTAACCTCCAAGCATTGTGCCGAGCAGAAATGTGGCATGTTCTTGAGTGATTGCTGTGCAGGCTTGCTCGCCTTTGGCGACGTGGGTCAAAAAACCCGCTTTAACATAGGCCGCCTCATCAACGCCAGGTGGTACGCGATGTGTTAGTAAATCTAAATAGAAGTCATCATCAGAGCCTTTAATTAGATGATCAACTACAGACTTGGTTTGTGCGGCATTTAGTGCAAGTGGTGGAGCGTTATCTGCTTTTCTTTCTTCGCAGTGCTTTAGGTAATCTTTCTTCATTGGGGTATTCTCGGTAAGTGATGATTCAATAACAGCGTATAATTTTAGCATTTTTGCAGTCAAGCCTTAATTCTATTGACTCAAACGTTCAGATTATGAAATTCAATACTCTTACATCCATCTCCCCAATTGACGGTCGCTACGGCGACAAAACCAGTGATCTTAAAGGGATCTTCAGTGAATTCGGACTCATTAAATACCGAGTGTTGGTTGAGGTTCGTTGGCTACAGGCGATGTCTAAAAACCCACTAATTTCCGAGGTAGGAATATTTGATGAAGCGACCAATAAATTCCTAAACGCTATTGTCGATGGCTTTTCATTGGAAGACGCTGAAGCAGTTAAGAACATTGAGCGCACAACCAATCACGATGTGAAAGCGGTTGAGTATTTCCTTAAAGATAAAATTATTGGCAATGCGACGCTTGAACAAGTGAGTGAATTCATTCACTTTGCTTGTACCTCGGAAGACATCAACAACCTTTCTCATGCATTAATGCTTAGCGATGGTCGCAAAGTGTTGTTGCAGCAGATGCAAAATCTGTCGAATTTGATAGCAAATTTAGCTAAAGATAATGCTGAAATTCCAATGCTTTCTAGAACGCATGGCCAAACAGCTTCGCCGACAACGCTAGGTAAAGAAATGGCCAATTTCAGTGCCAGATTAAACCGTCAAATTGCCCAGTTTGAGCAAGTTAATATTATGGGTAAGTTTAACGGTGCCGTGGGTAATTTTAATGCCCATGTCAGCGCCTATCCAAACATTGATTGGCCTACAGTATCACAAGGTTTTATCGAGAGTTTGGGTGTTAATTACGCGGCGTATACCGCACAAATTGAGCCGCACGATTACATTGCTGAATATTATCACGCGATGAATCGTTTCAATACGATTTTGATTGACTTCTCTCGTGATGTTTGGGGTTATATTTCCCTGGGCTACTTTAAGCAAAAAACCATTGCTGGCGAAGTGGGATCTTCGACAATGCCACACAAAGTTAACCCAATTGATTTTGAAAATGGTGAAGGTAATTTAGGCCTTGCCAATGCGATTGGTGAGCACTTGGCGAGTAAGTTACCAATTTCACGCTGGCAGAGAGATTTGTCGGATTCAACTGTACTTAGAAACCTAGGCGTAAGTTGCGCACATTCTCTTATTGCATTTGCCTCAATTTCAAAGGGTATTTCCAAGCTTGAAATAAACGAAGCAAAACTGCTGGAAGACCTAGACAATGCCTGGGAAGTATTGGCTGAGCCGATTCAAACGGTTATGCGTCGTTACGGCGTTGAAAACCCTTATGAGAAGCTTAAAGAGCTTACTCGAGGACAAAAAATTAATGCCCAAATTTTGCGGGAATTTGTACAGACCTTGGACATTCCAGAAGAGGCCAAGAAAGCCTTGGTACAACTCACCCCAATGAACTACATTGGCGATGCGGTTAAGTTAGCAAAAAACATCTAAAGAGCTCTCTGTATAAACTATACAGAAAACCTCTAAAGCTGATATAATCTCCCGCCTTTACAACCCAACAATCACAAAGGAGCAAAAAACCCATGGTTAAAATTAGAATGGCCCGAGGTGGAGCGAAGAGAAAACCTTTTTATTCGATTGTAGCAACAGACTCTAGAAAACGTAGAGACAGTGGTTACATTGAGCGCATTGGATTCTTCAATCCAGTAGCACGCGGACAAGAAGTAAGACTTCAACTCGACGAAGATAGACTTGCATACTGGACATCTCAAGGTGCACAGATTTCAGATCGTGTTAAGCAACTTGTTAAAGAGTGCAAAGATCCTTCAATTCGTGAAAAGCGCGTAGCAGCAGCAGACGCTAAATTAGCAGCAGACGCAGCGAAAGTTGCAGCAGCTGAAAAAGCAGCAGCAGACGCAGCAGCGAAAGAAGCAGCAGAGGCGAAAGCAGCAGAAGAAGCTGAAGCAAAAGCAGCAGCTGAGGCAGAAGCCGCAGCAGCAGCGGAAGCAGCGGCGGAAGAAGCGCCAGCTGAAGAGGCAAGCGAAGAAACTCCAGCAGAAGATAAAGCCGCTGAGTAATTCTCTGTCTCAGACGTCAGAACAAAACGATGAAAAGCTGTTGGTCGGAAAGATCAACGGCTTTTTTGGCGTTAGGGGTTGGGTAAAAATCTTTTCCCATACCGAACCACGCAGTAATATTCTCAACTACCAACCTTGGTGGTATCTCGACAAAGACCAGTGGAAAACGATTGAAATCACCAATGGCCGCGAACAGTCAAAAACCATTGTTGCTCACGTCAAAGCGATTGATAGTCGTGAACAGGCTCAGCATCTTTTAGGGCTAGAGCTTTATATCACAAAATCTCAATTACCCGAACTCGACAATGAAGAACTCTACTGGCATGAGATGACTGGTATGCGCGTTGTTAATGTGGATGGTGTTGAATTGGGCGTTGTTGATAACATGGTGGCAACCGGTGCTAACGACGTTATTGTTGTCAAAGGCGAAAAAGAACACTGGGTACCTTATATTGAGCCTTTTTTGGTCTCGCTAAATCGCGAAGAGCGCTTGATTACGGTTGATTGGGATGAGGAATTTTAGCTCTTCGCTAGCGATCGTCCTAGAGATACTCCTAATCTCCCGTTTGTAATATATCCAAAATCGCATAAATATTTCCAAAATTGGAAGATTTAAGCCTGTTTTTTTTGATTATTGTGAAATATCGCTGATGATTTGTTCTTCTGGGCTTTGTTGCCTCTCTGTTCGCCTAGAAAGGTAACCGAAAGAGGCGACCTAACAAGTCAACCCTAAATAATTACTATTGCTTGTTTCGCTATATTTTGGGAGCTTGCTGCACTCAGACATGCAAAATTTCATCGCTTCACTTCATAAAGTATTATTTGAGTTGTCTTGTAAAGGGGTGAGTCAAAAACCTCAGTGGATTGACCATTGAGGTTTGCGATGTTCAAGTGTGTTGCCTGCAGTAATTTTCAGCAAGATTGTGGCGATTATTCATCGTGTGTCATTGTGTGTTGGTCATGATCAGCACTCTCTTTGTCTGCATGCTCATGTGATGAGGTGCTAGAGCTATGACCTTCGTGTGGGTTGTCTCCGCTCGCCATTGCCCAGTGGTGAGGCTGGTGATGATTGCCATAAGCCATTATTCCTATATATCCCAAACCCTGAATTTTGGCTATGTCTTCAGGTGTGCTGGCAGTAACAACAATTCTATACACGTTGCCTTCACTGTTGGTTTTAACTGCCATTTTCCAACCAGTCTCTGATTCCATCTGTGCCGGGTGGACCGATAAGACTCTATTGAGAGATCTATTTGCTCGCGTGGTGGTTGGTGCAATGATGGCCTCAAATCCATTTTCAATTTTCCTTTGTGAAACATCAACATTGAGTGACATATCTTGCATTTCTGTTAGATGCTGGCGAAGAGCCTCTATATTGACTTTGCTCCAGTCAGTTGCATCATTGGCTTCGAGTGCTGCAATAACCTCTTGGATAACGGCAAAAGGGTCGGTGCCAGCCTCTGTCAATACTGTTCCATTGTCTATAATTGTTGAGCCTTGACTCATCATTGTAGAATGATCCATGCTGGAGTGGTCCATGTTTGAATGATTCATCTTCGGCTCATGTATTTGTGAAAAAACACCTATTACTGATATGCAGCCCACGATGATGAGTGGATAAGTGATTTTTTTGTTATATTTCATTGCTGCTCCATTGATATGTATTTGAAAAGTTTGCTTACACTATTAAAAGTGAGTAAATTATATATCTAACTGGCAAATATCTGTATGATTCAAATCATATTAATTATACAAATTTATCATGCTTATTGATGATTTACATGACACGCTAGGTTCAAAGAGTATTCGTTTAAAAAAAGGCGAATACGTCTTCACTCAAGGACAGAGTGTTGAAAACATCTTCTGTGTTATTCAAGGAAGAGTGAGATTGATGCGTCAAACCATAGAGGGCGCCCCAATTGTGATTCATGTAGCCTTTGCTGGTGAAAGTATTGCAGAGGCCTCTTTGTTTTCAGAAAAGTACCATTGCTCTGCATTAGTTGATATAGGGGCCGAAATTGCTGTATTTTCAAAAAAAACATTGCTTAATCGGCTACAAACTAGTCCTAAATTAACACTAAGTTTATTGCAACAGATGACTATCAGTGTTCGTGATTTAAGAATGCTAAATGAAATTAAAAGTATTTACAGTGCGCAAGAGAGAGTACTTACTTTTTTGAGGGCTGAGTTTAAACAAGAGCAAGAGCTGGATTTGTCTTTGAAGGACATTGCTCAAAAGATTGGCCTAAGCCACGAGGCTTTCTACCGAACCATAAAAACATTAGAGACAGAAGGGAGAATATGTCGCAGTGGGCGTCACCTTGAACTTGTTGACTGATACATAGTAATCAACAGCTCTGAAATTTTAAATATGTCGAATTGGACCTATAATGATTGTTGATAACAAGGTTAGGGCTTCAAGTGGTCTCACTTTGAGGAATGGAATTGATGAGAAATAAAAAAATAGTTACATTTATTTTTCTCATAATGTCTTTTGTTGTGCCAGCTAAGGTCGCGGATGATGAGATGGTATTGATACCCGCTGGCACATTTCAAATGGGCAATCCGGATGGCGAGAGCGGTGATGATAATTATCCAGTGCGCAGCGTCACAATCGACAGTTTTTACATGGGTAAATTTGAGGTGACTGTGGGGCAGTTTAAAGCGTTTGTAAAGGATACTGGGTATGAATCCTCAATGAGTTTTTGGGAAGGATATTTCGTTTCTCCGGAAGATAGTCACCCTGTTGTTGGTGTGGATTGGTTTGCCGCAAATGCTTATGCACAGTGGGCTGGTGTGCGGTTACCAACAGAGGCTGAATGGGAGTATGCAGCGCGCGGGGGATTGGCAGACATGTCTTACCCTTGGGGCAATGAACTTGATCATGATAAGGCCAATTATCATAGGGCTTGGAAAAGCAACATTACTTACGATTATCCAAATTATATAACAACAGGTCGCACGGACGAATGGCGCTATTCAAGCGCCCCTGTTGGCAGTTTTGAGCCTAATGGGTTTGGTTTGTACGATATGGCAGGCAATGTTACAGAGTGGTGTCAGGATTGGTATCAGAGGGGTTACTATTTAAGCTCGCCTACGGACAACCCACAAGGGCCACAAATTGGCGACGAAAAAGTTACCCGAGGCGGTCATTGGTTTAGCTGGAATCTGGGCTTACGTGTGCATAATCGGGGTAGCAATCCCCCAGACGTTAAAGGGTGGCAAGATGTGCAGGGTTTTCGTTTAGCAGTAGACCTAAAATAGTTTCAGACTAAGAGTCA
>DUCF01000011.1 GCA_012959965.1 Candidatus Thioglobus sp.
ACGGGGACTTTTTTTAGGACTAAAAGCCCTCTTTTTTTACCCCCATCACAACTTTTTAATCTAGCCTCTTGGTTGCTGCGTTTTATACGTCAAACAACGAAGAAAAATATTGAGTCATCGAGAGCCGCAATAAATGCACTTAACGAGTTGGCTATAGAGGCGTGGAGGCGATTATTGACAGATATTGATGGTTTGCACTTCTTGAACAAGCCCGGTTATTTATTACTATGGAAATCCAATAATAAAATACAAGACGCCAAAAACCAGCTAAACATGATGCAGCACTTTGGCATTAAGTGCGAGCTTATTAATAGTGGAAAAATTAAAAAGTTGGAGCCAGAACTTGATGAAAAGTTATCACACGCCTTGTACTTTGAATACGCGTACCAAGTGAGCGACCCTTACAAATTATGTCAGGCATTATTTTCCAAATTTATTGAACGAGGGGGTGTGTTTACTCAACAAAAGGTGACCTCAATAAAACAACAGGGCGAGAAGATCCGCCTAACAACATCGAAGCAAAAGCTTTTTGATAAGGTGGTTATTTGTGCTGGAGCTTGGAGTGGTCAGCTACTAAACCCCCTTGGGGTGAGTGTTCCGCTAGTTGTAGAACGCGGTTACCATGTGGATTTTGAAAAAAATGGTTTGAATCTAGGGCATCTTATTGCCTCAGCGGAAAATCGATTTTTTATCAGTCCTCTAGAGTCAAGCATAAGAGTTGTCGGTATAAGTGAGCTGAGTGGTTTGAAACTTGGTGTAATCAAAAAGCGTTTTAAGCTGCTAAAAAACCAAAGTGCCAGCATCATTCCAAAACTACGATCTAGCCAACATAAAAGTTTATGGATGGGGCATCGCTCAACCCTGCCGGACTCACTGCCGATAATAGATCGCCATCCAAGTCACCCAAATATTATGCTTGCATTTGGCCACCAACATCTTGGGTTAACACAGGCTGCAATCACTGCAGAAATACTGGTTCAAATGATGCAAAACGAAAAAACCTCTATAGATACAAAGCCTTATTCTGCCACACGGTTTTAAGCAATAATTTCCTCATTTATGGGGCGAGGCGCAGCTGCAACTACCCATAGCCTCATCTTGCTCTTGTCACTCACACTTAGATTGTCAGGTTGTTAATTCATGGGTAGAATTGAGATCAAATAAATACGGAAAAGACAGTTTTGAGGTAAATACTCAGCAGTCGCCCCAACCTTTTACCGTTGAAACCAGTGATGAGGTGCAAGTAGAAGAGTTGGTATCAAGCGGCAGAAAACTTAAACAAGGGCAATTACAAAAATTAACCTTTATGTTTAAAGCCACGAGCAGGAAAGGTCAAGCCTAAGACTAAATACGCAATAATATTAGCCAATTGGGTTGGCCAGAAAAGGCTATTGACTAAGCTTTCTGGCCCACCCAGTCTTAAATTTAAACGTCTTTGCCACTTGAGAAGTGGAACTCAGCGCCTTTACGAATCCCTGAAGGCCATCTTGAGGTGACGGTTTTTAACTGTGTGTAAAAACGTATACCTTCCATGCCATGTGTGCCAGAGCTGCCGAAAAGTGAACGTTTCCAGCCACCAAAGCTGTGCATTGCAACTGGCACAGGGATTGGAACATTTACACCCACCATGCCTACTTGAACGTGGCTAGTGAAGTGTCTGGCGGTATCGCCATCACGGGTGAAAATCGCCGTGCCATTGCCGTACTCATGGTCACTAACAAGCGTCAAAGCTTCGTCATAAGTGGAAACACGCACGATACAAAGAACGGGGCCGAAAATTTCATCGGTATAAATCGACATATCTGAGGTAACGTTATCGAATAAGCAGCCGCCAATAAAAAAGCCTTCGCTATTTTCACTGACACTCGTGCCATCAACCACTAATTTGGCACCCGCTTTCACACCAGCATCGACATAGGAAAGAATTTTTTGCTGGCTCTCTTTAGAGATCACAGGTCCCATCTCCACGCCTGCCTCATTATAAGCGCCAATTTTTAGAGATTTAATTATTGGTGACAGTGATTCAATGAGTCGATCCGCAGTTTCATCACCGACGGCAACAACTACAGAAATTGCCATACAGCGTTCACCTGCTGAGCCATAAGCCGCACCAATAATAGCATCAGTGCTTTGCTCCAAATCAGCATCGGGCATGACAATCATGTGATTTTTGGCACCACAAAGCGCTTGAACGCGCTTATTGTGTCGACAACCTTCTTGATAAATATATTCTCCAACCGGAGTTGAGCCGACAAAACTGACCGCTTTGACATGCTCGTTACTTAAGATTTCATCAACAGCCTCTTTATCACCGACAATAGTATTAAGAACGCCGTTTGGCAAGCCTGCCTCGTGCATCAATTCGGTGAGTCGCAAACCGCAGGAAGGCACTTTTTCGCTAAGTTTTAAGACAAAAGTATTGCCACAGGCAATGGCAACTACGTACATCCACATTGGCACCATCGCAGGAAAATTAAAAGGCACAATGCCGGTGCAAACACCAAGGGGTTGGCGTAAATTGTAACTATCTATTCCAGTTGAAACATCGGCTGTAAAATCTGATTTAAGATGGTTGTTAATTGATGTGCAATATTCGACCACTTCTAGTCCTCGGCCAACTTCTCCAACAGCATCGGCAAGAGTTTTTCCATGCTCCTTAGATATAAGTTCAGCCAACTCGTCGGTATGCTTAATAATCAACTCGCGATAATTAAACATAATTTGCGCGCGCTTTGATGGCGTTACTTTTGACCATTCACCAAACTTTTCATTGGCAACTGCAATTGCTTTCGCGGTATCGCTTGCACTTGCGCCAGTAATTTTTGTTGTTACTTCTCCTATGGCGGGATTGTAAATGTCGAAATCGCGTTCGCAAGTGCCTTTTATGCTTTCGCCGTTAATGATGTGTCGTAAGTGGTTAATAGACATGATAATTACCTGAGTTTATTTTTGTCAACAATATACACGTTAATTATAAATAGTTGAAAATTATTATCTTCGCTATAGAAGAATATTCACTATTTGATTTAAAGTTACTGCGTCTGGATGCCAAATTTTTCACTGGCAACAGTCGCTTTTGCGGTGTCATTTGCACTGGTGCTTTCCATTTGTTTGCTTACTTGACCGGTAGCAGGATTGTGGATATCAAACACACGACCAGAATTGCCCGAAGTTTGAGTGCCGTTAATAATGTGTTGTAAGTGCTGAATAGAAATAATGCCGCGCAAAAATGGATAAAGATCGACAATATACCCAATGATTAGTACTCAGTATGCAGTAATTGGCGTCTTGGCACATCAAGGGTGTTGTTTCTGGCACTAAATTTTTGCTTGGTGTTAAACATTAAATTCCAAACTTTTCTTGCACTTTAGCGGCACCGTTAACAACAGCAGAAACTAGGGTGTCAATTTGCTGCTCAGTGATAACAAAGCTTGGTGATACACCAATGGTGTCGGCAGAAGGTAGACCTCTGAGCAGTACTTTTTCCTCTCTTATGGCGCTTTGCAGTAGTGGCGCAGCTTTGTCAGCGCGCTCAAAAAATGTTTTCGGAGATTTGCTTTTGACAATTTGTAGGCCAGCTAACAGTCCAGCACCCCTAACTTCGCCAATTATTGGGCAGCCATGTAATTTTTCCTTAAATTGAGCGTGCATGTAAGCGCCCGTTTCTTTGGCTCGCTCTACAAGGTTTTCTCGTTCCAGTATTTCAATGTTTTTCAATGCAACAGCGCAACCTGTCGGGTGCCCGCTGTAGGTATAGCCATGGAAAAAAGCACCGAGTTCGTCAGCTGTTTCTACCAAAACGTCCCACACCTTGTCGCCAATATAAAGCGCAGATAATGGGAAATAACCCGATGTTAAGCCTTTGGCTGTTGTCATAAGGTCGGGCTTGTAGTTGTAGTATTGGTGAGCAAACCATTCGCCTGTACGGCCATAACCGGTGATTACTTCGTCAGCCAATAGCAAAATATCGTATTTGTCACAAAGCGCTCGCAAGCCCTGGAAGTATCCTTTTGGTGGGGTGATGACACCGCCGGCACCATAAATAGGCTCGGCAAAGAATGCGGCTACCGTATCTGCACTGGCACCAATAATGATTGTCTCGATTTCATCAAGCATCCGTTTGGTGAATTGTATTTCTGTTTCACCTTCTTTGCCATCAACGTAAAAATGCGGCTTGGGTGCTCTTAAAACACCGTCGACTGGTAAATCAAAAGCAGTGTGAAACGCCGCAATGCCGGTGACACTTGCGGCGGCTAATGTGGTGCCGTGATAGGCATTAACCCTAGCGATGATTTTCTTTTTCTCTGGCTTGCCTCTAAGGTTGTTGTAGTAACGAACGAGCTTGATGGCGGTATCAATACAGTCAGAACCCGAAGTGCCGTACTGCACTCTGGAAAAAACACCGCGAGTAAGGTCTAAGAGTTTTTCGCTGAGTTCAATCTGTGGTGTATTTGAAGTGCTGGCAAAGCTGTGGGCGTAGCCCATTGTGCTAGCGCTGTCCATCATTGTTTTGCCAATCTCCTCTCTGCCGTAGCCAATGTTGACACACCATAAGCCTGCCATGCCATCGATTAACTCTCCATCGTTGTGCGTTGTAATGTTGGCGCCTTTGCCCTCAAGACAGATAGTGGTGCCGTTATTCAGTACATCACTGATCGATGAGGCGGGATGGAAAATTGATTTTTTATTAATATCAACTAAATTTTCGTATTGTTTTTTTGTCATAACGGCTGGTGGTGTAAATAGGTTAAGTGTAAAAAGCTTCTAACTGGTAGATTATAGACGAAGTAATATCGTTTAATTACGCCATAATGAGGTGTAATTATTAATAAAATTCTTTAATTATGTATATTTATCAGAAATATATAACTTATATGTAATAATATTAAGAAATAAATATAAAACCATTATGAGCGCATTATCACCAAAAATAACACAATTATTTAGCCAAATCGACGACCAACAAAACGACATGTTGGCCGAGCTCATTACTTGGTGCAACATTAATACAGGCAGTACAAATTTTGAAGGTCTTAGTCAATTATCCAAAGTCTTGTGTGCCAAGTTATCGGAATTTGGCGAGGCGGAGTTTGTTGAGTTGCCAGATCGTGTCGTTGTCAATGACAAGGGTCAAGAAGTGTCTTTTCCATCCCCGCCTATTATAAGACTCAGTAAAGAGCAAGAGAGTAAACCGTCGGTATTGTTGGTGGGTCATTACGATACGGTTTACGAAAAAGATCACAGTTTTCAAGTTTGTACAGATCTTGGTAATGGACTTATCAACGGTCCGGGAGTTGCTGATTTAAAAGGCGGACTGTCAGTTATGTTTAAAGCGCTTGAGTGTTTGCGCGAAAATGGACTGATAGATGAAATCGGTATCGAAATATTGCTTAACCCTGATGAAGAGATTGGCTCACCGTGTTCCGGTGCATATTTGGTTGAGCGTGCAAAATATCACGATGTCGGTCTTATTTTTGAACCCTCTCTGCCCGATGGGACATTAGTGGGAGAGCGCAAGGGTTCAGGTAATTTCACCGTGCGTGTGAACGGAAAGTCTGCTCACGCCGGGCGTGATATTGAGGCTGGCCGCAATGCTCTTGTTCACTTAGTGACATTGTTTAATGAAATAAATGCACTGCATGGGCAGAAAGAAGGCCTGACCGTTAATATTGCTAGCATTCAAGGTGGCGGTGCGCTTAATGTGGTTCCGGATTTGGCGGTCGGTCGTTTCAATTGTCGTATTGAGAGCAATGACGATATTGAGTGGTTAGAAGAAAGGCTTGCATCATTGATTGCCGGCCATGACTCAGTTGAAGGTTATCAAGTGGCGTTATTTGGTGGTATCACCAGAAGACCAAAGCCACTGACCAAGGCCAATCAAAATTTGCAAAATTTTATTACTGAAACAGGTAGTTTGTTAGGAATAGATGTCGCTTACCGCGCCACTGGCGGGGTTTGTGATGGTAACAACTTATCGCAGAGCGGCCTACCAAATGTTGACACGCTGGGCGTTCGTGGTGGCGATATTCACAGCATTAACGAATACATGGTGATTGATAGTTTGGCGGAACGCACTAAATTTGTTGCATTGATATTAATGCGTATGGCAAAAGGTGAATTCGATTTTATTCGCGACAGCGAAAAGTTAAAAGAGGCTTAAGAAGATGCAAATTGTTAGACCAATTCAAACCCAAGACTTAGACAAGCTGTTCGAGTTGGCGTCTAAAACAGGCGGCGGTATGACTTCTATGCCAGTAGATTGCGAGTTATTAGAAAAACGCATCAACACAAGTGTGAAGTCTTGTAGCGGTAATTTAAATGGTGACAGCTCCAAGACATTTTTTATGGTTTTAGAAGATGTTGAGAGTGGTGATTTGGTTGGCACAACAGCAATCTATACCAACATTGGGCGAGAGCATCCTTTTTATTCTTACAAGGTGATGCGCGTTACTCAGCGTTGCCCTGAGCTTGATAAGACCAAAGAAACTAGGCTACTAACACTGACTAACGATTACACCGGCACAACCGAAATTGGCTCATTGTTTCTATTGCCTGAATATCGTTTTGGCGGCAACGGCTCATTGCTATCTCGTTCACGTTATATGGTTATGCACAACCATCCTGATCGATTTGATGAGAAGATTATTGCTGAAATGCGCGGATATCGCGATGAAAATGACCGATCTCCTGTGTGGGATCATTTAGGCGTACATTTTTTTGGCATGGCTTTTGATGAGGCAGATGTTATGTCATCGGGTATTGGCGACAATAGTTTTATCGGAGATCTTATGCCAAAGTACCCAATATATGTCGATCTATTGCATCCTGAAGCGAGAGAGGCGATTGGTAAGTTGTTTGAAGCAACTGCCCCAGCATTGCGAATGCTTGAAAAAGAGGGTTTTCACTATAATGATTATGTTGATATTTTTGATGGCGGTCCAACGGTTGAGGCCTACAGGGAGAATATTGCCACCATCAAAAACACTAAATCATTGACAATTTCTGCTTTTCAAGATTTACCCGAAACAAAAAACAAAATGCTAGTCTCAACGACTTCATTGATTGATTTTAAAGCGTGCTTGTCGGATGTTCTTATAAAGGGCGATAGTGTCGTTATTAGCGAGTCTTTAGCGCAAATTTTAGGCGTTAATATTGGCGATCAATTATCAATAGCGCCAGGCCGAGTGGAGTAGGAGGAGTTATGATTAATAATGCATGCTATATAAATGGCCAGTGGATTTTTGGCAGGGGTAAAGAATTTACCTCCATCAATCCAGCCGACTCCTCAATCGAATGGCGAGGGCGTGGAGCCGATCCTGATCAAGTGATTGAAGCCGCTCAAGCCGCTAGAGATGCGCTTGATGCTTGGATGGATTCGGGTTATGAAAAGAGAGCTGAAATTGTCCGTCGATACGCTGAACTGCTTAAAGACAACACCCAAGAATTAGCGGAAATGATCAGTCGAGAAATGGGCAAGCCCTTATGGGATAGCCTAACGGAAGTTGGCGCGATGGTTGGCAAAATCGCACTGAGCGAAAAATCCTATCAGCAACGCACTGGTTTTCAGTTCAATAAAGGCGAGTCCTTTAATAGTGTTCTGCGTCATAAGGCACACGGCGTTGTTGCAGTGTACGGACCTTATAATTTCCCCGGTCACTTGCCCAACGGCCACATTGTGCCAGCACTATTGGCGGGCAATACAGTCTTATTCAAGCCAAGTGAAATCACACCAAAAATCGGTGAGATGATGATGGCCTTATGGGAAAAAGCCGGCTTACCAATGGGCGTCCTTAATTTAGTGCAAGGCGAAAAAGAAGTGGGTATTGCGCTTGCAAGTGCCGATATTAATGGGCTTTTCTTTACGGGATCGTCCCAGGTTGGCAAGATTCTACATAGACATTTTGCTGGACGACCGGAGGTTAATTTAGCGCTTGAGATGGGTGGCAATAACCCTCTTATTGTTTCAAATGTCAGTGATATTGAGGCCGCTTGTTATCACATTATTCAATCTGCCTTTATCACCTCGGGGCAGCGTTGCACTTGTGCAAGACGCCTCATTTTGCCTGATGGCGATGAGAAAGCAGATGCACTACTGGCCAGGCTTGTGCAGATGGCAAAAGAACTTAGGGTTGGCCTGTGGAGCGACGAACAAGAGCCGTATATGGGTCCAGTGGTCAGTGGTGATGTTGCGAATCATTTTCTATCTGTCGTTGATGACTTGGTGGAGCGAGGGGCTGGGCCACTTTTAATGCCGATGCAACTTAGAGACGTTGATGCCCTAGTTACTCCGGCAATTATCGATGTGACTGATGTCAGTGATATTGAAGACGAGGAAGTCTTTGCGCCACTTTTGCAAGTTTATCGAGTGAAAGATTTTGACGCCGCTATCGCTACGGCTAATAATACAAAATACGGTTTATCTGCGGGCGTAATTTCAGATGACAGAGCACTCTATGAGCGCTATTTAAGTCGCTCTCGTGCAGGCATTATTAATTTTAACCGGCAAACGACTGGCGCTAGCGGTGCAGCCCCATTTGGCGGTATTGGTGCAAGTGGCAATCATCGTCCGAGTGCGTTTTATGCGCCCGATTATTGCGCCTATCCAATCGCTTCAGTGGAGTCTGAGGAGGTGGTAACGCCAACGCAATTGCCGCAAGGGTTTTCTAAGGATAATTAATGAGCTACATCGAATACAATTTTGACGGCCTAGTAGGTCTTTCTCACCATTATGGTGGGCACAGTTTTGGTAATGTGGCTTCTAGCGCTAATAAGGCTGCTGTATCCAGCCCAAAACAAGCCGCCTTGCAAGGGCTAAAAAAAGCGAAAACATTGGCGGAGATGGGTTTGCAGACTGGCGGCTGGGGTCAGGCAATCCTTCCTCCGCAAGAGCGTCCGTTTTTACCAGCTTTAAGACAACTGGGTTTTTCAGGCTCTAATGCTGAGGTTATCAGAAATTCGGCAAAAGCGCACCCTCAAATTTTCGCCAAAACTTGCTCTGCGGCAAGCATGTGGACAGCCAACGCGGCGACAATTTCACCGTCTCTAGATACACAAGATAGTAAAGTTCATTTCACTCCAGCGAATTTAGTGGCCATGTATCACCGCAGCCTTGAGCATGAAACCACGGGCAATATCCTACAAGCTATTTTTGCAGATTCACGTTATTTTTCACACCACAAAGCACTGCCTCAAAACACGATTTACGGCGATGAAGGCGCTGCCAACCATACTCGTTTCTACGATAATCATTCTGAGCCCGGTTTGGAGTTTTTTGTTTATGGTGCTGAGTCTTTTGCCAATTCTCCGAGTGCGGTTAAACCGGCCAATTATCCGGCCAGACAGACACTGGAAGCGTCCTCCATTATTGCTCGAAATCACCAATTAAGCGCCGCCAATACTGTCTTTGCGCAACAAAATCCTGACGCTATTGATGCCGGCGTGTTCCATAACGACGTGATTGCGGTTGGCCACGGCAACTTTATGATGTGTCACGAGTGGGCATTTTGGAACAAGGAAGCGACATACAGTGAACTCAAATCAGCTTTTTCCTCTGAGTTTTATGTTCATGAGGTGAGCAATAAAGATTTGCCTATTGAAGATGTGGTTTCTAGTTATTTATTTAATTCACAGCTCATTGGCGATGCTGACAATGGTATGTTTATTGTTGCGCCACAAGAGTGTGCAGACAATGCTCGAGTAAAAGCGGTTATTGACAAAATCATTGATAACGATAATCCTGTGAAGGGCGTGCATTTTTTCGATGTTAAACAAAGCATGAGAAACGGCGGCGGTCCGGCGTGTTTGCGCTTAAGAGTTTTGCTGTCTCAACAAGAGGTTGACGCCATATCGGCACGTGTTGTATTGGACGACGCTTTGTATGCGGATTTAAGTGCTTGGATCGAGGTGCATTATCGTGATCAACTGACTGTCAATGATTTAGCGGATCCGAAGTTTTACGAAGAAGGTTGCACAGCGCTTGATGAGCTCACTCAAATCATGCGACTCGGTTCGGTTTATGATTTTCAGAAGGTTTAGCGAGTAGTTCTTTAGTTGCTTGAGATTTGCTTTCTTAGGCCTCTAAGGACATTTTCAGTTTCACTCCAATCGATACAGCCATCAGTGACGGAAACACCGTACTGCATTTGACTTAAATCACTTGGGATGGATTGATTGCCAGCAAAAAGATTGCTTTCAATCATAATGCCGAAAAGTGACTTGCTGCCATCAACAATTTGTTGGCCAACGTCGCTAACCACTTGCCCTTGGCGGCGATAGTCTTTATTAGAATTGCCATGCGAACAATCCACCATTACTCTTTCAGGTAAGTTGTTTTTCCTTAGTAGTGATTCGCAATGCGCGACATTCTCTGCAGAGTAATTTGGTGTTTTTCCGCCTCTTAAAATAATGTGAGAGGCTTTATTTCCCTTGGCTTTAAATGTTGAGATTTGCCCTTGGTCGTTAATTCCCAAAAAGCTTTGCGGTGCTGAACATGCTTGAATAGCGTTTATAGCCATGTTAAGGTTGCCATCGGTGCCGTTCTTAAAGCCTACGGCCATCGATAAGCCGCTAGACATTTCTCTGTGTGTTTGAGATTCCGTTGTTCTGGCGCCAATTGCGCACCAAGAAACCAAGTCGGCCAAGTATTGCGGTGTAATAGGGTTAAGCGCTTCAGTCGCCGCTGGCACACCAAGGTCGGCCAACCACGTTAAGAATTCTCTGCTCTGATACAGCCCTTTGTCCACGTCCAGCGAGTTGTCCATATCGGGGTCGCTGATTAAACCTTTCCAGCCAATTGTTGTTCTTGGTTTTTCGAAGTAGACGCGCATCACTAAATAAAGAGTGTCCTCTACTTCCTTTTGTAAGGTTTGTAGTTTTTTTGCGTACACTTTTGCAGCTTCAAGATCATGAATCGAGCAAGGACCAACAATGACCATCAGTCGTTTATCCTCTCCTGAAAGTATGTTATTAACTGTAGCGCGACTTGCAAGGATATTTTCTCGCGCTTTCTCACTTAATGGTAATTGCTCACTTAAGGCAATTGGTGAGGCAATAACTGTCTCGCTTTCAATGTTGGTATTGTGAATTTTGTTACTCATGCCGTATACGTGCAGATCTTTGCAATGTCTCAAAACACAACATTTAAACATAAAGACGAGTTATGAGGAGTGTTAACGACATTTTGCGAAATTTATACTCATTAAGTGTAAAGTCCGGTTAAGCGTTGTGTAATAAATGATTTGTGCCACTTAGTCGCTATAATAAGCCTAATTCTTTACTGGGCATACTTTGTATATGAGTGTTGTTATCGACCCCTTGTTATCTAATAATCAAGCATTATGATAGCTAGTAACGCATCAAAAATCTCTGCAAACCGTCTTGGTATTGTATTAATGATTACCAGTATGGCTTTTTTCACCATGGCTGATTTGTTTCTTAAGTTTTCTTCAGAGTTTGTTACCACCGGCCAAATTACCCTAGCTTTAGGAGTGGGCGGAACCTTTATGTTTTGGGTGTTGCTTAAACGCAAAGGTGAGACTGTTTTCAGCTCGGTTTTCTATGAGGCCCCTGTGATACTTCGTACATCGGGTGAATTGGTGGCCACCTTATTTATCATATTGGCATTGACCTATGCCAGCTTTACGAGCGTGGCAGTTATTTTACAAACATTACCATTGTTGTTAACCTTGTGCTCGTTTTTGTTTCTAAAAGAGCGTGTGGGCGTGCATCGTTTGTCCGCTATATTGCTGGGCTTTGGCGGTGTGTTGTTAATTATTCGTCCTGGCACTGATGGCTTTGATGCTTATTCTTTGCTAGCCATATTGGCAGTCGTTGGTATGACTATGCGTGATTTTGGTTCACGGTTAGTGGGCAGTCATATTTCTAATGAGCGACTCGCTATTTTTGGTACTTTAGGGCAAATAGTTCTTGGAATTGGCTTGATGGCTTTTGAGGAGGGGCATTCGGCCCCATCATTAGAGGTCACGCTGTATTTGGTGGGTATGGTTGTGTTTGCCAGTGTGGCGATCTTACTGGTCACCAAAGCGATGCGAACGGGAGAAATATCTGCCGTTAGTCCTTTTCGATACTCGCGTTTATTTTTTGGCTTGTTGATTGGCGCGTTTGTTTTGGGCGAGACGGTTGATCAAATGATGATTATAGGCTCAGCAATCATCATCTTTTCGGGCTTGTATATATGGTTACGTGAGCGAAAAATAAGCCGCTAAAGAACGGCTTAATTAGTGTGGGTGGTGGAGATGGCGGGAATTGATTTGTCGTCCTTACTAATTGATTTATAAGTAAAAATACTTAATTATATTTAGTGTCTACCCGTATTTCTACCCGCTTTTATTAGAGCGTCTCTAATATTTATCGGGTACACGTTTTGAGCGCATGCCACATATTTCTTGTTCACGCTGGCTGAAATCATCACTTATTATGCTATATTTCGATTGGCTAGTAATCAGAATTTTCTAGATGTATATTAAGGGCTTTGGTTGATATCCATGTTTCGGCTAATGCAAATATCAGTGATGAAACAAGCATTAACAGTCCAAAACCAAAAACGTAATTGGCAAGATCGTCTTGTTTTAAATAAAGGCCAATAATAGTGAACAAGCAGAAAATAAAACTTAAGATGCCAAAAACCTGCATCAGCCTAATGTAAGTTACGCGCTTTCTTAGTATGTCAAGCTGCTCTTTTGCATGTCTGGTTTTTGCCTCATTACTCCCCTCTGTAGTCATAGATCGAATCAACACGCTTAGCGAGTGAAGTCGACTTGTGTATGCAACGAATAGCAATGAGATTGCTGGAAAAAGGAGTGCGGGGGTCGTTATATCCATATTGTTTCAAATAATTTAATGTCGCTAGTTTAGATCTAAATTAATGGAAATTTGAGCTGTATTTATAAATAACTAGTGGTTGTTAACTAAGGGGCATATACTTTGGCTGGCAACCAGGTAACTATCTCTGGGAAAATGAAAATCAGAACAAGTGCGACTAATTGTAGACCAATGAAAGGCACAACACCTTTGTATATATCAGTTAACTTGATACCTGGAGGGCAAACACCCTTTAAATAAAAAATTGCAAAACCAACTGGCGGTGTCAGGAAGGATGTTTGTAGAGTGACAGCTACCAACAGCGCAAACCAAACTAAACTCGGATTATCAACAACACCAAAACCGTTGATTGCAAGGTCAAGACCAAGAATCACCGGACCTAGCAAAGGCAAGATAATTAAGCTTATTTCAATCCAGTCAAGGAAAAAACCTAAAAGAAATATGACAACAAGTACGGTGATAATCATCCCGTAGGGTCCTAGTCCAAGGCTATTTAAACCTTGCTCAATAAACTGATCTCCGCCGCATTCTCGTAAAACGAGGGCAAATATTGTTGCGCCAACAAAGATTCCAAAGATATAGGCAGAGGTGTTCATGGTGCTCATAACAACCTCTTTCAGGACTTTAAAGCTGAACCGCTTGTAGGCAACAGTTAAAACCATTGCTCCGATAGCGCCAATACCTGAGGCTTCTGTTACGGTTGCAATACCCATAAAGATTGAGCCTAGGACAGAAAGAATAAGGAATGCAGGAGGCAGTATGTCAATCATCACCTTCAAGACATCCTTCAAACCAATGGGTTTGTGGTCGATGGATAATGGCACTTTCTCTGGATTAAACCACCCATAAATAACAATGTATAAGATGTAAAGCATGCCTAGCATTAGGCCTGGAAAAACAGCACCCATAAACAAATCAACAACAGAAACAGCAAGTTGATCGCCCATAATAACGAGCATGATTGAAGGGGGTATCAAGATACCAAGTGTGCCAGACGCAGCAATTGTACCTAGCGCAATAGGCTTATCATATTTTTGCTTTAGCATAACCGGCAGAGACATCAAGCCCAGCAATACAACAGAAGCGCCAATAATTCCAGTTGAAGCAGCAAGAATAATACCAATAATAGTAACCGTGATTGCAAGGCCACCCTTGACCTTTCCAAACAACCTTTGCATAGAGTTCATCATTTGCTCTGCTACGCCAGACTTGTCCAGCATCAGCCCCATAAAAATGAACATCGGCAAAGCGATTAACACCCAGTTATACATAATGGCAAATATTCTGCCGTGTAACATTCCAAGGGAATTGTAACTGAGCCCAGTAAACGTCCAATCAAGCATGTCAGTGACATAGCCAACGCCTGCAAAAAGTATACCAACACCTGCCAGTACCCAGGCAACGGGGAAACCGGAAAAAATGAGTGTTATAAAAGTAACAAACATTGCAATAACAAGCCAATATTCTGGTTCAAAAATCATAATCAATTTTCCTTGTGATTAGTAATGCTTGGAGAAAAAAGGCGACCAATGGCAGAGCCACTATCGTTAGGAAATTTGCGAAGTGAGTTATCACCGTGGATCAAAAGAACAATATTTTTGATTAGTCCAGCTAAAGATGCGATAAAAATTAGAATCATCGACAAAGGTAAAATGCTTTTAACAACCCAGCGATAAGGTAAGCCCGTTGTGTTTTCTGAGAATTCGTTAACAGTAAAAGAATGATATGTCCAACCAATGCTATGATCAAGAACAATAAGGGTAAATGGCATAATCAATAAAACAATGCCTAAAACTTCGATAATGCGCTGTGTCTTTTTACTAAGATGCATGTGAATTATATCAACCCGAATATGGGCATCTGTTGTGATGGCATGCGAAAGACCGAACATAAAGAATGCGTAAAGATGCCAGATAATTTCATCAACATAGGCTGGCGAGTTATGAAAACCGTAACGGAGTACAACATTAATCAATATAACTAAAATTACAAGAAGATTGACCCAGGCTGTTTTTGTTGTGATGGTTGTAACAATCGATGTCAAAAACGACACAATTGGTATGTAAACACTATCTTTACAATGCACTGGAGTGAACTCTTCCGGTTTGTCTGACATGGTTTAATTAATGATTTAAGTAATAGTATTATAATTCAAAAAAAAACAGCAGGACCTTCTTGACCCTGCTGCTCTGTTTTGTAGTGAAAATATTTATCTACGAACCCTGCTTAGATGGACGTGGTAAATAAATCCATTCCTGCCAGTACTTGTAGTTTGCACGGAACTCATTAAGAGCGCCATAAATTTCACCAAACTCAGGATCTTCTGCAGTCAACTCATCTACAACTTCAAGCCACTTTTCTTCAAACGTAGCAAGCATCTCATCAGACCAATAATGGTTTGTTACACCTGATTCTTCTACGTTAGCTATCATGTAATCAAATTGAATCGCTTCACCTAAAGCCATGCCGTCAAGCATCGTTGCCTTACAAGCAGTCTCTACTACAGATTGCTGAGACGCACTCATACCAGCCCATGTGTCTCCGTTGATAATAATATCAAACATTGTGGAAGGCTGATGCCATCCAGGATAGTAGTTGTGCTTTAAAAGCTTAGGAAAGCCTAAGAGCTTATCAATAGCTGGCATTGAGAACTCGGTTGCATCAATTGCACCTTTCTCAAGTGCTGGCATAATATCTCCAGCTGCTAGTAGTGAAGTTGAAACGCCAAGTTTTTCCATTACGTTAGCACCTAAACCAAAGAAACGCATACGCAAACCTTGCAGATCTTCAACGCTATTGATTGGCTTTTTAAACCAACCTGATGTTTCTGGAGCGATGATAGAACAAGGGATTGAGTGGACGTTGTATCCGGCATCATCATAAAGCTTTTGCCACAAGTCGCGGCCGCCACCATAATAGACCCACGCCATAAATTCAGGCGCTTCCGGTCCAAATGGAACGGCTGAGAATATTGCAGCTTTTTTGCCAAGCAAGCCAGTGTTGTAACCCGGCGTACCCCAACCAGCATTTACTGTTCCGTTGGATACCGACTCTAACATTTCCTTTGTGGCAATCAGTTTATTTGGTTCGTAAATTTTGACTTTTACACTGCCACCTGAAGCTGTATTAACAGTCTCAGCAAAGAACAACGGCGATGATCCGAGTCCTGTTAGATGGGTTCCAAACCATACAGGCAGTTTAAGTAGTACTTTTTCTTCGGCAACCGCAGTAGTTGCAACACCAAATGTAAGCGCTGCCACTGTGCACATGCTGACCAGTGATTTTATTTTCATAAGATTGTCTCCTTTTTTTATTAAAATTACTTACAAAAATACAAGTGGTAAATTGGTAAGTCCAATCAATAATATACTAACATTTTATAAATGTCAAATTTTAAATAAGCCTTGCACTTAACGTAAAATATAGTAGAATGGAAAAAAATAATTGGACAGACCACTTAATGAAGAACACACCAACCATCGCAGAATCTATTGCAAAACAACTTGAAGAGATGATTGCGGGTGGCGCTTTGAAGCCTGGAGAGCGATTGCCGTCCGAAAGAATACTGGCTGAAAGACTCGGCGTATCTCGTCCGTCACTTCGCGAAGGAAAACAAATATTAACCTCCAAAGGACTACTAACTTCTCGACAAGGTGGGGGTACATATATTCAAAATAACCTTAATTCTGGCTTGACTGACCCGTTAATGGACTTGTTAAAAGAGAGGCCAGAGTTTAGATACGACATTTTGGAAGTAAGGCATGCTTTAGATTCGCAGGCGGCCTACTATGCTGCTCATAGAGCGACAGAAAGCGATAAAGAAAACATAGTAAACGCCTTTAATGATATGGTGAAATTGCAAAAAGCCAATGGTGATCCGGTTGCCTCTGCGGAGGCGGATACAAATTTTCACCTGAGTATTACTAAGGCATCACACAATATGGCGCTACTTCATATTTCACGAAGTCTTTTTAGTGTATTGCAAAGCAGCATTGAGAAAAACTTAGATAAATTGTACTCGGTACCAAAATCTGGAACTAAGCTCACCGATCAACATAAGGCATTAATGGATGCGATTCTTGCAGGCGATGCCAATGAGGCTAAGCTAGCAGCACAAAGCCATATGGTGTATGTGGAGGAATCGATGCATGACATTTACAAAGAACAAGAAAGACATGAGCGATTTCTTCGTCACGCCTCAATTTTAGCTAGCAAGTAAATTATTTATTATTAACAAACATTAATTAGCTTTAAACACAACATTATGCAACTAAAAAACTGCCACAATTACGCTGACTTTCGCTCACTAGCCAGAAGCCGTATCCCGTCCCCTTTGTTTCATTATATTGATGGCGGTGCGGACGATGAATACACACTGGAGCGAAACACCAAAGCGTTTGAAGAATACTATCTAATCCCTAACGGCTTATCGGATGTTGCCAACATCGACACGTCAACCACTATATTGGGCCAGAAAGTTAGCTCCCCACTATTTCTCGCGCCAACAGGCATGAGTCGTTTATTTCACCATGACGGCGAGCGAGCAACCTCTCTTGCAGCTGAAAAATTTGGACAATACTATAGCCTTTCAACATTGTCATCCGTTAGCATTGAAGAGATTGGCGACTTAATTGATACGCCAAAGATGCTACAAATATATATTCATAAGGATCGTGGACTTACTTACGAGCTTATTGAGCGTTGTAAAAAGGCAAAATTTTCATCACTATGCCTAACAATCGATACCATTGTGGCCGGAAACAGAGAGCGCGATCTGAGAACTGGCATGACAATGCCGCCCAGGTTTACGCCATCAAGCTTGTTGGGCTTTGTCATGCGCCCACGCTGGGTATTAAACTACTTTACTCATGAGGCTTTTAAACTAGCCAATCTTGAGGGGAAAACCGAGAAGGGCAGCAAGGAGTCTCTATCCGTTATTGATTATATCAATTCACAGTTTGATACTAATTTGTGCTGGGAAGACGCTCAGAAAGCGATTGAAGCCTGGGGCGGTCCTTTTGCTATCAAAGGTGTTATGTCAGTTGAAGATGCCAAGCGCTCTGTTGATATCGGAGCAACCGCCATCATGGTCAGTAACCATGGTGGAAGACAATTGGACTTTAGTCCTGCACCAGTCGATTTGTTGAGTGATATCGTTGACGCAGTTGGCGGTAAAATTGAAATCATTTGCGATGGCGGCATCAGACGCGGAACGGATGTACTTAAAGCCCTGGCTCTTGGTGCAGATGCGTGCTCTATTGGTCGCCCTTATTTGTACGGATTGGCTGCAGGTGGGCAGGCTGGTGTTGAGGCTGTGTTGTCCAAATTTGAATCTGAAATTAAGCGTAATATGATGCTATTGGGCATTAATAAGTTGTCACAGCTTGACAGATCTAAAGTCCGCAAAAGATAATTAAATATAACACGACCTATGCCATGGATATTCACACGAAATAGTGAGAAATCACCCCATTCGTAAAATTTATCTCAGGCCGGCCCCTCCTATTAAAGGGTCCACACAAAGATTTGACGGAGTATTTATCAATATTTGGATGGAGCTTGGCATTAAAGAGTTTTAAAGGATAAAGAAAAGTGTAATAGGCAATACGATTAAGCTGCCCATATTACCCATCAAAACAATGGATGCAACGGTTTGTGGCTGTTGCTGATATTTCTCAGCCATCATATGATTTAGGACCGCTGGAGGAAGTACACTGAACAAAATAAGTTGCTGACAAAGCAAACCCTCTAATCCGAACAAGCGAACCATCAATAGCGCAATAACCAAACCCGACAAAGGACATAAAACAGCGCCTAATGCGCCCAATTTCCAATCACTAAAATTCACTCCAATTAAACGAACACCTAAAGTAAATAGCAATAAAGGAATTGCCGCCTGGCCCAATAAATCCAAAGTCTCTGCAGCCGGCTCCCATAGTTCAACATTAATTAAATTAACCGTGAGGCCTGCCAATGTCGCCAACAGCACCGGAGATTTAAATACCGATAATAAGTTTGATTTGCGAGACAAGATAGAGGCGCCAATTGTGAAATGTAAAAGCATTTCAATCGCAAATAACACCACTGCGGCACCAAGCGCAGCCTCACCAAAAGCCAGTACTGCAATTGGTAGGCCAATATTTCCGGTGTTGTTAAACATCATCGGTGGCACGAACGTTTTAATATTAAAGCCTAATGCCTTGGCTACAAGCCAAGCTATACAGCCAGAACCAAGGATAATCAATGTGGCAGATATTGCTAATTCTTGATAATTTTGTAAATGAAATGACTGCTTAGATAAAACGGAAAACATAAGAGCTGGGAGGAAAATACTGATGTTGATGCTGTTAGCAGAATCCATATTTGGTTGATATTTGGTCGCGTAGAAATACCCTGCCAAAACAATCGCAACTACAGGAAAAATAATGCCGAAAATTTGATAAATCATTGATAAATATTAATCACAAATAATTGATTTTATAGGTTACTCGCAAAGAATTCTAGAAAAAAATCTACTCTAGGGTAAAGACTTCGAATGTCCTTTTTGCTCAGGTAGGCGAACATCCAAAACTAACAATCTACAGGTGAAAATTCCCGAGTTGGCGAAAGAGTGGCATGAATGGCAGTCGGTTATTTGCTCAAGAACCAAAGGAAATGGATACCATTATTGTCCTGGTTATAGGAAGTTGAAAGGAAAATTGGCTTGATATTGAATAGATCGAATCTTTCTACTATTTGAGTGAGACTGTATTACCCCCTAGCAAAACTCTACCACTAATAAAAAAGCGCACTCTCGAAACCCTCTTGACTATTGGTTAACATAATCCGGGTAGAAAATAATTATTTGTTATATCTACCCGTAATTCTACCCAGAAAATAATGAGATGTCAAAGGACAAAGTAATAATTAGTGAGACCAGGTATCGGTGTTTAATGCCTGTGTGATAGGGTCTGTATTCAAAACCTAGGACTTTATGAGATGTTATGAATACAGGAAGTGGTGGAGATGGCGGGAATTGAACCCGCGTCCGAAAACCTTCAGTCAAGAAGTCTACATGCTTAGTAATGGTCTATTGTTTTAACTACGTGCCACCCGACCAACAGGGATGCATCAAGCGATTTCAGATTGGGTTTTAACCCTATTGTCCTAAACTAACAATAGTGGCGAGTCTGTAAGCGACCGTTATCCCAAAAGTACAGACAACCTCTAAGTAACGGTTAGCATTATGCTGCTAAAGCGTAGTTGTCTTCGTTTGCAACTATTATTTAAAGAGCGTTTTTACGAGCAATCCTTATCCTCGGCATGCGTCCTTGAGATCCAACTCCTCGTCGAAGCCATGTCATCCCCAGAGCTGTAATTATACAGGAGTGTTAAGTGATTGTAATGCGCGCAAACTTGCGTTTTCCAACTTGATAAACAGCCGTCCCCTTTTCTGGCTCAAGATCTCTATTGGTGATTTTTTCACCATTAATTTTAGCCGCACCTTGTTTAATCATGCGAAATGCGTCGGAAGTTGAATTGACCAGATTGGCGTCTTTCAATGCATTGGCAATTTTGATGCCAGAATCAAATTCGAATTCGTCCATTTCATCTGGAATTTGGTTTTTTGCAAAGCGATTGATAAAGTTTTGCTGTGCTTGTTCGGCCGCCGCTTTGTCATGAAAACGGGTAATGATTTCATCGGCTAGGCGAAATTTAATATTCCTTGGATTTTCACCATTTTCAACTTCCACTTTCCATTCGGCAATTGTCTCTAGAGACTCAAAGCTTAAGAGTTCAAGGTAGCGCCACATTAAGTCGTCTGATATCGACATAATTTTGCCAAACATGTCATCGGGTGTGTCATCGATACCTATGTAGTTATCCAGAGATTTACTCATTTTTTGAACACCGTCCAGACCTTCTAGAATAGGCATTGTAAGAATGACTTGAGGTTCTTGACCGGCTTGTTTTTGTAGCTCTCTTCCCATCAAAAGGTTGAATTTTTGATCGGTACCGCCCAACTCAACATCGGACTCTAATGCAACCGAGTCATGACCCTGCACTAATGGATAAAGGAATTCATGGATGGAAATAGATTGTCCTGATTTGTAGCGTTTTGAAAAGTCATCACGCTCCAACATTCTCGCCACAGTGAGTTTCGAGGCCAAGCTAATCATATCGGCAGAACTCATTTCATTCATCCACTCCGAATTAAATCGTATTTGTGTTTTGTCCTTATCAAGAATTTTAAAAATTTGATCTTGGTAACTTTTGGCGTTATTCAGCACTTGTTCTTTGGTTAGTGGCTTGCGCGTGACATTCTTACCTGTTGGGTCGCCAATCATGCCGGTGAAGTCACCAATCAGGAAAATAATGTCATGACCCAAATCTTGCAACTGTCTAAGCTTATTGATGAGCACTGTATGACCCAAATGAAGATCGGGTGCAGTAGGATCAAAGCCCGCTTTAATGCGTAGCGGTTTGTTTTTTGCGAGTTTTTTCTTTAGCTCTTCAAGCGGTAGAATTTCATCTGCACCACGCTCGAAGATAGCTAGTGATTGTTCAATTGTCATGCTCTTGTGTGTCCGTCTCCGAAAACAATGTATTTTTGTGAGGTGAGGCCTTCGAGACCAACTGGGCCGCGTACGTGGAATTTGTCTGTACTGATTCCAATCTCTGCGCCAAGGCCGTATTCAAAGCCATCTGCAAACCCGGTAGAGGCGTTCACCATCACCGATGACGAGTCGACTTCGGTCAAGAATTTGCGCGAACGAGTAATACTTTCACTAACAATAGTCTCGGTATGAGAGGATCCGTATTGATCGATATGCGCAATAGCTTCGTCAAGGGAGTCAACAATGCGAATCGATAAAATAGGTGCCAGGTATTCCTCGCTCCAATCCTCTTCAGTGGCGGCGATTACCTTGTTTGAGCGTTGCTGGGTTTTTTCACAGCCGCGTAGCTCCACTCCTTTATCGACATAAAGGTCTATCAGTTGTTCCAGTACATCTGCCGCTAAATCCTTGTGAACCAGCAATGTTTCAGTGGCGTTACAAACCCCGTAGCGTCGCGTTTTGCCATTAAAGGCAATTTCTATTGCTTTTTGAGAATTGGCATCTCTGTCCAAGTACGTATGACAAACGCCGTGAAGGTGTTTAATTACAGGCATTCTTGCATGCTCTGTGACATTCTTAATCAACCCCTTGCCGCCTCTTGGAATGATGGCATCCACATACTCATAGGCTTTAACCAACTCTAAGACCGCTTGTCTATCGGCGGTGTCAATTAATTGTGCGGCATTCGAATCAAGTCCTGCATCGCTAAGGCCACTTTTGACACACTCGTATAAAGCTAAATTGGAATGGATGGCTTCAGAGCCACCGCGCAGAATAACAGCGTTGCCAGATTTTAGGCACAGTGCTGCGGCGTCGATAGTGACGTTGGGGCGAGATTCATAAATAATACCCATCACGCCAATTGGTACACGCATTTTGCCTACCTGAATACCGCTTGGACGATATTTGAGGTCGGTGATTTCGCCAACTGGATCAGGCAAAGCAGCGATTTGTTCTAGACTCTCAATAATGCCTGCAATGCGCTCGTCGTCAAGCATTAATCGATCGAGTAGCGCCTCATCTAAGCCGTGAGTTTTTCCGTGCGCCAAGTCTTTCTCATTCTCGATGAGAAGCGAGTTTTTGTTTTTTTGAATATTGCTTGCAATGTGTAAAAGCGCAGAATTTTTTTGCTCAGTGCTTGCACCACGTAAACTTTTTGAGGCTTTTCTGGCTTTTTTGCCTAGTGTTGCAATCAATTTTACTATTGAGTCCATTGGGTTTTTCCAGCTAATGTGATGAGCACAGTTCTGAGTTCATCAGAAACATTAAGATTATCCATACCTTTGAGTGAGCGGTCAATACGCCCGAGCGATAAGGTCAGTTTTTGTAGGCGTTGATAGGGGTGTGTTTTCAGTGCGCTTGTAATCAATGGTTTTCTTTTTTGCCAAACCCGGTGTTTTGTCAATATCGCGTCTATGGACTGATTGTGCTGCAGTTCAACCGCCATTATTGACAGGGCTTTGATTTCACGATAAAGCGAGGAAATAATCACAATCAGCGGTGTTGCCTCGTCTAACAATGAATTAAAAACTTTATTAACTTTAGCAGCATCCCCTTTGAGTGCGGCATCAATTAGGCCGAAAACCGAATAATGAGATTGTTGGTCAATCTGTTTTAAGTAATCCTGAGTGTCAATTTTGCCGTCCGGATAGGCAATTTGTAATTTTTGAATCTCTTGCATCGATGCTAGTAAGTTGCCCTCGGTGCAGTAGGCAATCGCATTAGCAACTTCTTTGTCGGCCACTAAATTTAATTGCTCCATATGATTGAGAATCCAGCCAACCAGGTGGTCGCTTTGCACTTCCCAATGCTGAAGAACAACGCCTTTTTTCTCAAGTAACTTAAACCACTTGCTTTTTTGCTGCGCCATATCGAGCTTTCCTGCTGAAATAATCAGCAGAATGTCGCTTGGTAGGCTCTCGGTAATTTCGCACAGTGCTTTGGATCCTTTGACGCCTATTTTTCCCGTACTGAAATGACATTCAATAACGCGTTGCGGCGCAAACAATGAGGTGTTGGCAATTTCTGCGAAAATCTTGTCCCAAGCAAAATTGCCATCAATATCAAAGCGCACTCGATCTGCAAAGCCACACCCAAGAGAGGCCCTCTTGATGTTGCTCAAGCTTTGCTCAACCAAGAGAATTTCAGGGCCGAAGGCAAAGTAGATGGGCGCCAAGCCATCGCTTAAGTGTTTAGTGAGTTGTTCTGGTTTGATTTTCATAGCAAGATTACGGTCAGGAGAAGGTCAGAAAGTGGCGTAATATCTGAACCTAGCCCATTATGTCATATTCGAGAATAATTTGGCATCAAACCATTGAAGAGGGTCTTACTTAATTAAGATTAATGATCAAAACACTCTCCTTTGCCCGCTTGTAATTATATCGATCAAGATTTGGCTTTGCGGGAGCAAGATTTAAGAAAATCATTTTTTCGGCAAAAAACCAACTTTCTGTCGATCATCAATAATTATGCAAAGGCCCCTTGAAAAAACCGCATCAGGCCCCTATATAAGTGCACAATAGGGTATAGTTATCCCCCTTAATTTTATTAATTTTTTGTTGTTGTTTTATGTATAAAAATATCCTACTTTGGCTTGTATTAGGCAGTGTGTTGGCTTCTCTTTTTGGCACTTTCCAAGTTGAAGACAAAAAAACTCAGATTAGCTATTCGCAATTTATTCAAAGCGTCAATCAGGGCAACGTTTCCAGCGTCACTATTGCTGGCAGTAATATCAGCGGTGTCAGTGGTACCGGTGAGCAGTTTAGTACATACAGCCCTGGCGATCTAGGCTTGATGGGTGACTTATTAAATAATGGCGTTGCGGTTATTGCAACACCACCTGAGCAGGATAGCTTTTTCAAACAACTGATTATTTCACTGGCGCCAATCTTATTGTTAATTGGTGTTATTTTGTACACAATGCGCGGCGCAGGCGGTGGCATGGGTGGCAAAAATCCAATGTCGTTTGGCAAGTCAAAGGCGCGCTTAATTACCAAAGACGAGTCGCACGTCACTTTTGACGACGTCGCTGGTGTTGATGAGGCCAGAGAAGAGGTTAGTGAATTGGTTGACTTTTTATCCGACCCTTCTAAATTTACAAAAGTGGGTGGCAAGATTCCAAAAGGCGTATTAATGGTAGGCCCTCCGGGCACCGGTAAAACCTTACTAGCGAAAGCGGTTGCGGGTGAAGCCGACGTGCCGTTTTTCTTCATTTCAGGTTCTGACTTTGTTGAAATGTTTGTGGGTGTTGGTGCATCTCGTGTGCGTGACATGTTTGACCAAGCGAAAAAGAACGCTCCTTGTATTATTTTTATCGATGAGATTGATGCCGTCGGTCGTCAGCGTGGTGCTGGCATGGGCGGCGGTCATGATGAGCGTGAGCAAACACTCAACCAAATGCTGGTTGAAATGGATGGCTTTGAAGGCTCAGAAGGCATTATTGTTGTCGCTGCAACCAACAGACCGGATGTTCTTGATCCGGCCTTACTAAGACCTGGTCGATTCGACCGTACGGTGACTGTTGGCTTGCCTGATATTAAAGGCCGCGATGCGATTCTGAAAGTGCATATGCGTAAGCTACCGGTTGCAAAAAATGTGAAATCAATGGATATTGCCCGTGGCACACCGGGATTCTCGGGTGCAGATTTAGCAAACTTGACCAATGAGGCGGCTTTGATTGCTGCCGGGCAGGAGAAAAGCTTGGTTGGCATGCAAGAGTTCGAGAAAGCCAAAGACAAAATCATGATGGGCACAGAACGTAAAGGCATGGTGATGGACGATTCTGAAAAAGAAATGACAGCTTATCATGAGGCGGGACACGCGATTGTTGGTCGTTTGGTGGCAGAGCACGACCCAGTTTATAAAGTAAGTATTATTCCAAGAGGGCGAGCACTTGGTGTCACAATGTTCTTGCCTGAAAAGGACAGTTACAGTATTTCCAAGCGCAAACTTAACTGCCAAGTGGCCTCTTTATTTGGCGGCCGAATTGCTGAAGAAATTGTTTATGGCGAAGATGCGGTAACAACAGGTGCTAGTAATGACATCGAACGCGCAACAGAAATCGCCCATAAGATGGTCAAACTTTGGGGTATGTCATCGGTCATGGGGCCAATGTCCTATGGTGAGGAAGAGGGTGAAGTGTTCTTAGGTCGCCAAGTGACTCAACATAAGCATATTTCTGAAGAAACTTTTAATAAAGTTGACGAAGAGATTCGTAAAATTATTGACACCAACTACTCTGTGGCCTACAAAATTCTTGAAGAAAATCGAGACATTCTTGACGCTATGGCCAAAGCCTTGGTTGAGATTGAAACCATCGACGTCGGTCAAATTGATGACTTGATGGCAAGAAAGCCAATGCGTGTGCCGGCGGCTGTAGTAGACTCTGACGAGGCCTCTTCTGAGCTTGGCACTGGCGAAGTAGCGCCAGAAGTCAAACCTGTTAAGGATGAGCCGATGACTGGCAGCACGCCAGAACAATTTGCTTAAACCGAGGTTGGCGTGAGCGAACAACAGGTAATGATCATGGGCGTGCTAAACACCACGCCAGACTCGTTTTCTGATGGCGGTCGTTTTTTTGATGCCGAGAGTGCCATTGCTCAAGCGCAATTAATGGTCGAGCAAGGCGCTGATATTATCGATATTGGTGGTGAGTCAACTCGCCCTGGATCGCCAGCAGTTAATGCTGAGGATGAGTTGGGGCGCGTGCTGCCGGTGATTGAAGCCCTAAGCGGAAAGATCAATGTGCCCATATCTATCGACACCTCAAAACCCATTGTTATGCAAAGAGCGGTTGAGGCTGGCGCCAGCATTATTAATGATGTCTATGCGTTGCAAGCCGACGGCGCCCTTGAAATGGCAGGATCTCTTGGTGTGAGCGTGTGTTTGATGCATATGCAAGGCACACCAAGAACCATGCAAGAAAATCCAACTTACGAAAATGTGGTTGAAGATGTAAAGGCCTTTTTTAAAGAGCGTATTACAGCTTGTGCATCGGTTGGCATTAAACCAGAGGCGATTACACTAGATCCTGGTTTTGGTTTTGGTAAGAATTTAGGCCACAATATTGCTTTGTTAAAAAACCTATCGGAATTTCACGAATTCGGTGTTTCAATTTTGGCGGGCTTGTCACGCAAGTCAATGATTGGCGCGTTGCTAGGCGATAAGTCGGTAAATGAGCGCATGATCGGAAGTGTGACTGCAGCTTTGGTTGCTGTGGAAAATGGCGCCAATATTATTCGCGCACATGATGTTGCTGAGACAAAAGATGCGTTGACTGTGTGGCAGCAAATTAAGAATTTTAGGGAGTAGTTTTGAATAAATATTTCGGTACTGATGGCATTAGAGGGCGAGTTGGCGTCGCACCAATTACCGCGGACTTCCTATTAAAATTAGGTTGGGCTGTTGGCTCGGTATTGTCGGAAAAAGGTCAAGCCAGCGTTATTATTGGCAAGGACACACGTGTTTCTGGTTATTTATTTGAATCCGCCCTCGAGGCAGGTTTTTTATCTGCGGGCGTCAATGTTGGCCTTCTAGGGCCAATGCCAACACCGGGTATTGCTTATTTAACACAAGCTTACGCAGCAACGGCTGGTGTCGTGATTAGTGCTTCACACAATCGTTTTGAAGACAATGGTGTTAAGTTCTTCTCCAAGAGTGGCTTAAAGTTAAGCGATAAACACCAAGAAGCCATTGAGAGAAAACTAGAAGAGCCAATGGTCAGTGTTGACACAACAAATATTGGCAAGGCGGTTAGGCATGACCAGGCGCTTGGACGGTACATTGAATTCTGTAAATCAACCTTTGATCGTTCGATTGATCTTTCGGGGGTGACAATGGTTGTTGATTGCGCCAATGGCGCAACTTATCATATTGCGCAGAATGTGTTTGCCGAATTAGGCGCTGAAGTTATTATGATTAATAATAAGCCAGACGGTTACAACATCAACCTAAATTGTGGCGCAACAGATACCAAGCATTTGCAGCAAGAAGTACTTAAGCACGAGGCAGATCTTGGCATTGCCTTTGATGGTGATGGCGACCGTATGGTAATGGTTGATCATCAAGGCGAATTGGTTGATGGCGACGAATTGGTCTTTATTATTGCTAAAGCTTGGCATGCTAATGGCGCACTGCCATCCGATACAGTAATTGGTACGCAAATGTCCAATTTGGGCATGCGTCATGCGCTTGCTAGCTTAGGTATTCAGTTTATTGAGGCAAAAGTGGGTGACCGTTTTGTGATGGAACAAATGAAGTTACACGGCGCTACTTTGGGCGGTGAAGGTTCGGGGCATATTATTTGTCTCGATAAGACCACTTCAGGTGATGGCATTATTTCTGCATTGCAAGTGTTGGAAGTTCTGTGCAAGTCTGACAAAGCACTCTACGATCTTAAAAACGAGATGATCAAATATCCACAGGTTTTGATCAATGTTAAAACAGCGGATAAGGTTGAGTTAGAAAGCCATGACGAGCTGAATAAAACTTTAAAAGTTGTTGAGTCGGAGCTAGGCGGTGAAGGTCGCGTTCTGATCAGGGCTTCTGGTACCGAGCCTTTGATTCGGGTGATGGTTGAGGCGAGAGATATAACCGTAGCTGAGAACAGCGCTAAAAAATTAGCCGCAACTCTCTAGTTAACTCTACCTAAAATTAAAAGCAATCGGTAGTACTACCACCACCACAACAGACCACAGAGAATATATTGGTAGGAAGCTTGCAATAGTGCTTTCTATGGATTGTTGCGTGTTGCCCAAGAAGTTGTTCTGGACGCATTGGTAAGTTATTCGTATTAGGTGAATAAATATAAGTATGTTGGCGCCCGTCACCGCTACGCGGTTTGGTGTTGTACCCAGTTCGGCCCAGCGATAGAGTATGGCGCTGAGTGCTATAGCATTAACAACTAGCGTCGAAGTCAGTAGACCGATATGGACAATGTTCATTAGCTTTGAGTCTTTTAGCGGGTTGTGTCCGATAATATAAAAGACAGACATGGTCCAAGTGACCAGCAATAAGCCGTTAAAAATAATAAGAAATTCGCGGTCGTTATAGGGCGTCTTCCCTTGGTAGATGGTTGCCATAAGATAGGCGACGATCGTTATAAAGAAAAGAGGAATAAAAATACTGGACAAGGTATTGGCAAAATTACTCTCTCTGTTTAGGACGAAGTCATAAACGTAGCTAGCCACTGTGGGTGCTGCCACCAAGCCAAAAATAATGACGTAATCCATATAAAACTGCGAGATATCGACACCAATCAGCTCAAATAAGCCGATGCTGATTGCAGTGAGCACACCGCCTCCAAGCAAAATCAACACGGTAATGATAAACACTTCGCCTAGATAACCAAGGTATTCAACACGTTTGATTGTTTGCCTCCAATTAGCATCAACAAAGGCAAATCCAAGGAGAGAAAGCATAAGCAAGGGCATATGAATTTGCGACATGGTAATGGAGTCGGAGTTGATGTTCTCTGGCATTTGCCAAGAGGTGAGTGTGCAAAAGGCAACACCTGCCAGCAAGAAGCGATTTCTCAAGCCACCGTTTTTGAAGTTGACAAAATAGAGAATGATCGGTGTAATAAGAATGATCGGCAAAAATCTTGGATAAAACCAATCGTCTGAGAGCGAAAAAATAACCGGAAATTTCGCAAAGATGCCTGCCAGAAGTGCAATAACGATAACAAGCAATAGTTTGTTATCTGTGCGGGAAACATTACTGTTGGTGTTATATTTGAGCCTCGCTTGCCAAGTTTTTAGGGTCTCGGATTCTGGTTTGAGATCAATGGCCTCCTTCAGCAGCACCGAAAATGCTAGCCGATCTTTTTGGTAGAGCGATTCTAGCTTAGGGTGATTATCGAGAGAGTTAATGATGCCGTTATCACTCATACAATGCTTATGTGATTGTGTTTTGCTATTGAGTATAAACTATGTCCATTGTGCCTTAAGTTAAACTTGGACTGCTGGGTATAATGACGATTTTTTGTGATTACGATTCTCCAAGGGTAGATGGAATTTTCAACGATACAGTTCGGGTTTGTTTTATTAATATTTTGCTGGACGGGCTTTGTTCGTACAGGCTTCGGTTTTGGTGGTGCGGCCTTGGGTCTACCTTTTATGTTGTTGGTGGCTGGCTCGCCGATTGACTGGCTGCCAATCATTGGTTTACACTTACTGTTTTTTTCGGGTTTATCTCTTGCTAAGGCATTAAGGCAGGTTGACTGGAAGTATTTTAAAAAATCGCTTCGATGGATTTTGCCTGCCAAAATAGTTGGCGTTATCGGCCTTTTGAGCCTTCCACCAAGTGTGATGACGGTGATCGTTTATTCAGTAACTAGTTTTTATGCACTAACATGGTTGTTTAACTACAGCATTAGTTCAAATAAAAACTGGCTTGATAATGTTCTATTAGTTCTTGGCGGATATATTTCCGGCACCTCTCTCACGGGTGCGCCACTGATTGTTGCGGTGTATATGCGTAAAGTTGCCAAAGAGCAGCTTAGAAACACCTTATTCGTCTTGTGGTTTTTCTTGGTGAGTATAAAAATGGGCGCCTTTGTTGCGGTCGACATTCATATTGATTGGCAATACGCCTTAATGCTATTACCGGCAGCCGGTGTTGGTCATTATTTCGGCTTGAAGGTGCACGCGAAGTTGATGGAGAACGATCAGCAATTTAAGCGCTGGCTGGGTGGTGGGCTACTAATCGTTTGTGCGATCGGAATGACTAAACTGTATCTGGGTTAATTACTAATTATCCAGTGGTAATTCTGTGGTGAATTTGATTTCTTCAATGGCGAAATTTGAAGTCACTTTGAGGAACGGCACCTTTTCGATTAAGCGTTTATAAAAGCTATCATAGCTGTCAATATCGCCGACAATCACTTTGAGTAGATAGTCGATTTCACCACTCATGCGGTAGCACTCAAGCACTTCCGGGAAGTCTTTAATCGTTTCTGCGAAAATTTTGATCTTTTCTTGGTCGTGGGTGTTAATGGTGACAAAGACAATGGCGGTGACATTGAGTCCGACGCGCTTGCGATTAATCAAAGACACTGTTTTGTTAATAAAACCCAGATTTTTAAGTTGCTTGATGCGCTTCCAGCAGGGCGTTGTGGATAAATGCACTTCCTTGGATAGCTGCTGTACAGTCATTTCAGCATTTTTTTGCAGCAAATCCAGTAGTTTTCTATCGATTGCATCCATATTCTATTCCGAAAAAAGCTAATAATGAAATTTTTTTCTATAGTTTGGGAGTATACCAGTATATAAGTATTATTTTTTCTATAAATATGCAATATGTAGCATATGATACTATAATCGTTGGTATGTCTTATTTGAGTGAATCTTATGTACCAATACAATACAGATGACACGGCTTTCTTAGTTGAACGTGTTGATCAATTTGAGAAGCAGTTAGATCGTCACTTAGTGGGTGATTTAGACGCGGCTAAATTCAGAAGTCTTCGACTTAGAAACGGCCTCTACATGGAGTTGCATGCTCATATGCTGCGTGTGGCCATCCCTTACGGTATCCTTAATACTGAGCAACTCAGAGCTTTGGCCGATGTGGCCGATAAGTATGACCGTGGATTTGGTCATTTTACAACTAGACAAAATATTCAATATAACTGGATTGAGCTGCCACAAATCGCCAATTTATTGCGCGACCTTTCTTCGGTGGGCTTGCACGCCATTCAAACCAGTGGCAAGGCGATGCGTAATATTACCGCTGACCCATTCTCTGGCCTAACTGAAGATGAAGTTGAAGACGCGAGACCTTATTGTGAGCTTATTCGACGTTGGTTTAATATTCATCCAGAATTTTCGTGGTTGCCGAGTAAGTTTAAAATGGCCATCAATGGCGCAAAGCTAGATGAAACTGCCTTGCAGATTCACGATCTTGGGCTGAAAATTGTTAGAAACGATGCCGGCGAATTAGGCTTTGCAAGTTATGTTGGTGGTGGCCTTGGCGCTGCACCAATGGTAGGTCCAGAGATCCACCCATTTGTTCCAGTTGAGGACATCATTAGTTACCTTGAGTCGGTTCTTAGAATTTACAATTTGAAAGGGCGACGAGACAACCTGAAGCGACTGCGTATTAAGTTCTTGGTTCGTGAGCATGGCGCGGCTGAATTCGCAAAAATGGTCGATGAGGACTGGCAGCACGGCAAAGACGATCCGGCATTAAAACTCAATATGGAAGAGCTGACAAAATTAAAACAAGATTTTACTCTGCCTATAGAGTCACTTGATTTGGTTGATTTTAAAGACACGCTCGATATCAATTACAGCATTTGGAAAACGAACAATGTTAGAACGCATAAAGTAGCGGGTTATAGTGTTGTCAATATTTCCCTAACGCAACTTGGCACAGCGCCGGGTGATGCGACTTCTGAGCAAATGAGAATGATTGCCGATTTGGCAGATAAGTATTCTAACTCGGAGTTAAGAACGACAAAACGCCAAAACCTTGTGTTTCCATACGTTAGACAAGATCAGGTGTATGCGCTTTGGCAAGAGCTGGAAAAAAGTGATTTAGCGAGTCCCCACAACGGCACTTTGGCACACGTGGTTGCTTGCCCTGGAGCGGATTATTGCGATTTAGCGAAAGCAGTTTCCATTCCAATCGCACAGCAAGTTCAGCAGCGCTTTGATGATATGGATAAGTTATACGATATTGGCCCAATAAATATCAATATTTCGGGTTGTGAGAATTCTTGTGCCCACCATCATATTTCCGACATCGGACTTCTTGGCTTAAAAAAGAACGAGCAAGAGTTTTATCAAATAACACTCGCTGGTGAAACGCTGCAAGAAACAGTCATCGGTAGAAAACTTGGTCGCTCCATTGCTGGCGCCGAAGTGGTTGATGCGATCGAAGATATTGTGAATATTTACCTAGACAATAGAGAGGAAGGCGAAAACTTCGTTGATGTCTTTAAACGTATTGGTATTGCCTCATTTAAGGAGAAGGTCTATGGTTGAAGATAGCGAAATTATTAGTGTTGTCAACGAACAAGGCGAGTCCATCGAGCTACTAAGTGTGGACGAATGGATTGCCGATATCGACAGTAATGTTGAGTCGGGCAAGGGTGTTGTTGTCACTCCGGCAGATGATGTTGAGTTATTGCAAGAGAGTTTGCACAAGATCCCATTAATTGCACTAGATTTTGTTAGTTTTGATGATGGTCGTGGCTATTCTCAGGCGACATTGATTCGCAAAAGATGGGGTTATAGTGGCGAGATTCGAGGAATTAATGCACATCTTGATCAGCTGCAATTCATGCTAAGATCTGGTGTTAATACTTATGATTTGCAAGAGCAATATCAAGGCTCTAATGAGCGCGACTATACTCATGGCTTTAGTATTTGCTATCAAGTGGCGGCAAATAACGACGGCATGAAGCAGAAGTTTTAGTAAAATCACACTCGAAGAGGTAATGTGATGAAGGATAAGACTTCTAGATCGGTTTGGAAAGCGGTCTCTTGGCGAATTATAGCCACAATGGATACGGTGATTATTTCCTACTTAATTACAGGCAGCCTTAAGATGGCAGCCTCCATTGGCTCTATTGAAGTGGTGACAAAGGTTTTTCTTTATTATTATCACGAGCGCGCTTGGAACAAAATTTCTTTTGGCCGAGGCTGATGTAGGACGGCAATGGAGAAGGTATTTAGTTTAAAATTCGCCTCATGAATGAGTATGTATTAATCCTTGTTAGTACCATATTGGTCAACAATTTTGTTTTGGTCAAGTTTTTGGGTTTGTGCCCTTTTATGGGTGTCTCCAACAAAATGGACACCGCAATCGGCATGGGCTTTGCCACCACTTTTGTGCTCACCTTAGCCAGTATTACTAGCTATCTGATCAACACTTACTTGCTAATCCCGTTTGAGCTCGAATACCTTAGAACCATTGCCTTTATCGTCACTATTGCTGCGGTTGTAGGCTTTACAGAGCTTGTTGTCAACAAAACCTCACCAGTATTACACCAATCACTCGGCGTATTTTTACCGCTTATTACAACCAATTGCGCAGTGCTAGGTGTTGCCTTGCTGAACGTCGGTGAAAGTAACAGCTTTCTCCAGTCGGGCGTATACGGCTTTGGTGCCGCGGTCGGTTTTTCTTTTGTTTTGGTATTGTTTTCCGGCATTCGCGAGCGAATCGAATCCGCCAATGTGCCTGAAGTATTCAAAGGCGTACCAATTGCACTGATTACAGCAGGGCTGATGTCAATGGCCTTTATGGGCTTTATTGGTTTAGTCTGATGTTAGATGCGGTTTCAATACTTTCTATTTTGGCACTTGCCCTGGGCCTTGTGCTTGGCTATGCCGCAATTCGCTACAAGGTAGAGGGCAATCCATTGGTTGACCAGATTGACGCGATATTGCCGCAAACCCAGTGCGGTCAGTGCGATTTTCCGGGTTGTCGTCCCTACGCTGAGGCTATTGCCAGTGGCGAGGCTGAAATTAACCAATGCCCTCCCGGCGGTCAAGATGGTGTTGACGCCTTGGCCGAGCTTTTGGATGTGGAAACTTTGACGCTTAATGCAGAGCACGGTGAAACCAAACCCAAGCGAATTGCTGTGGTAGATGAGAAAGTTTGCATCGGCTGCACACTTTGCATTCAAGCTTGCCCAGTTGATGCTTTTGTTGGCTCTTCTAAGGTGATGACGCAAGTGATTGTCTCCGAATGTACCGGCTGTGATTTGTGTCTGCCAGTTTGTCCAGTAGATTGTATCGATATGGTAGAAGTTAAGCCGACCATTAACACCTTTGTTCCAAATGTTTTGGAGTTGGCGAATGTCTAATTTCACCTTCAAGGGCGGCTTAGTACTCGAAAATCCATTTCCTGCTAAGGAGATTGACCTTATTCGTATCCCCTTGCCAGATAGGGTGGTATTACCTATGCAGCAAAGGATTGGCGATCAAGCCAAGCCGTGCGTTAGTGTGGGCGATCATGTATTGACAGGCCAAGTAATCGCCACCATTGATGACGATCGTTGCGCTCCGGTGCACGCTTCAATTTCCGGCACTGTTGTCGCAATTGACAATCAAGTCATGGCTCATCAATCAGGCCTCGAGGCGCTTTGTGTCACCATTGAATCCGATGGTGAAGACGAGTGGATGGACAACTCTGTCGCTTGCACTGAGAATTACGACTTTTGCACGCCAGATACTATTTATAACAAAATTCGCTTGTCGGGCATTGTCGGCATGGGTGGCGCAGGATTTCCGACGCATACCAAGGTGCAATTTGCTGAAGGCTGCCATACTTTAATTGTCAATGCCACCGAATGTGAGCCGGGCATTATGTGTGATGACGCCTTAATGCAGGCCTATCCAACAAAAGTTATTCGTGGTGTGGAGGTGTTGCTGCATATTTGTGGCGCTGAAAAAGCCATCATCGCAATTGAAGATGACAAAAAAGAATCCATCGAACTTTTGCGAAAATTTTGTAAGAACGAACGAATTACCATTGAGGCAATACCAACTAAATACACTTCAGGTGCTGAAAAAATATTGGTGAAATCACTGCTGGGCATTGAAATTCCGTCCGGTGGTTATGCTTCCGATGTTGGTGTGCTTTGCCAAAATGTAGGCACATTGGTGGCTATTTTTGACGCCGTGGTTGAAAATAGGCCGCTTATTTCTCGTGTTGTTACAATTACTGGAAGTGCCATTAAAGAGCCAAAAAATCTTCAAGTAAGATTAGGTGCAAGTTACGATTATGTTCTCAGTTTTGCCGATATTGAGCAAGGAGAAAACGATATTCGTATGGCTGGAATGATGATGGGTGTCGATCTTGAGGGTACAAATTACTCCATCAGCAAGAACACCAATTGTATTTTTGTCAATAAGCCAATCGAGAAACCAAGCGCACAAGAATGCATACGTTGCGGCATGTGTAACACCGTTTGTCCGGTGGAATTATTACCACAACAATTGTATTGGTACTCTAAGAGTTCGAATATCGAAAAGGCCTTGGATTATAATTTGTTGGATTGTATAGAGTGCGGCTGCTGTTCGCACGTTTGTCCGAGTAACATTCCATTGGTTGATTATTACCAGTTTGCCAAGGCGCTGAATAAACAACAAACAAAGGAAAAAGAACAAACAGATAACGCCAGAGAGCGTTTTGAATTCCGTGAATTTCGTCTCGAAAGGAACAAACAAGAGCGCGCTGAAATGATGGAAGCCAAGAAAAAAGCGTTAAAGGAAAAAATGGCAAAAGACAAAGCGCAAAAAATAGCCATTGCGGCAGCGCAAGAGCGCGTGAATGCAGCCAAAACTGCAAAGGAGTCAGAAGATGCAAGATAAGGCGATGGACACCAATCAAGTCATGCGTCAAGTGATTTACGCACTTGCCTTGGGTGTTGCTGCGCAAGTGTACTTCTTTGGTTTTTCAGTGTTGGTGCAGATTGCGCTGGCCGTTATAACGGCTCTGGCCGCAGAGGCTTTGGTATTGCGCATGCGTGGTATGCAAATCGCACCATCCCTGCGTGATGGCTCTGCTGTTCTCACAGCTGTCCTGTTGGCGATCGCCATTCCAAGTATTGCCCCTTGGTGGATTATCGTTTTGGGTGTTTTGTTTGCCATTGTTTTTGGTAAGCAATTGTTTGGCGGTCTCGGTAATAACCCATTTAATCCTGCCATGCTTGGTTATGCCTTCTTGCTGATTTCATATCCACTGCAAATGACACAATGGCCTTCTGAGTTTCAGGGCGCATTGGCGATATTTGAGTTTTCTGGGGTTGATGCTTTAACCGGTGCGACAAACTTAGATTACGTCAAAACCCAATTGATGCTTGGGGAGAGTATTGGTGCATTAACATTTGAAAGTATTAGTCAAATGTGGATTAATTTTGGCTTCTTGCTGGGTGGTATTTATTTATTGCTGCGTCGAATTGTTTTTTGGCATATCCCACTTTCTTTGATTGCCGGTTTGGCACTGATGTCGAGCATTTTGTATTTGATTGATCCGGCCAATTTCTCTTCACCTGTTTTTCACTTGATTAATGGCGCAACTATGTTGGCGGCATTCTTCATTGCCACCGATCCTGTTTCTGCCAGTACAACGCCGTTAGGAAGGTTGATTTATGGTTTTGCCATTGGTGCGATTATTATTGTGATTCGAGTGTTTGGTGGTTATCCAGATGCCGTTGCTTTTGCGGTGTTGTTAATGAACATCACTGTGCCACTGATTGATTACTACACGCAACCAAAGGTGTTTGGAAAATGAAGAATTCCACCGTATTTAAATCAGGCGCCTTGATGCTTGTCTTTACTTTGATTTGCGTATTTTTTGTCAGTCTAGCAGAGCAAACCACCAAGGAAAAAATCGCCTTTAATGAAGAGCAATTGCTCATCAAAAGACTCAATGAAATTGTCGCCAATTACGATAACGACATTGTTGCCGATCAGTTTGAGAAAGACATTGAGCTGCACGGTATTGAGCAAAGCATTCGAATTTTTCCAGCCGAGAGAGAGGGTCAAATATTCGCCCATCTGATAGAGCACACTTATCCAAACGGCTATAACGGTAATATTAAATTATTGACAAGTATTGATATGGATGGGGAGTTGCTTGGCGTTCGAGTGATTGGCCACAAGGAAACCCCGGGTTTAGGCGATAAAATTGAGACGCGCAAGTCGGATTGGATCAAAGGTTTTTCGGGCTTGTCACTGTCCAATTTAGACAAGTCGCTGTGGAAGGTAAAAAGGGATGGTGGAAGCTTTGACCAGTTTACCGGCGCAACCATTACTCCTCGCGCTATCGTCAGTGCCGCTTATCAAATATTAGAATATTTTGAGAAGAATGAAATTAAGTGATTTTGATTTCGATCTACCAAAATCGTTAATTGCCCAATTCCCTAGTGAGAAGCGTACCGATTCAAAATTATTGGTCGCTGGCGATGAAATTGTTGACGCCACATTTTCAGAATTAGACGATTTTTTACGCGCAGGAGACTTGTTGGTTCTTAATGATACTCGAGTGATTCCCGCAAGATTGTTTGGACAAAAAGAATCGGGTGGCAAGGTTGAAATACTCATTGAGCGACTGCTCAGCGACACACAAGCTCTGGCGATGATTAAAGCCAGTAGGGCGCCAAAAATTGGCAGCTTTGTTGTTCTGGAAAATGGTCAACGAGCCGAAGTTGTTGACAAGTCTTGCGGTCTTTATACGTTGTCTTTTTCAGGCACCGCAATTCTTGATTGTCTCAATGAGGTAGGTCATGTGCCATTGCCGCCTTACATTGAGCGCGGTGACAAAAAAGAAGACTTAAGTCGTTATCAGACGGTTTATGCTCAAAACGATGGCGCAGTGGCAGCGCCAACGGCAGGTCTGCATTTTGATGAGGCACTACTCGCCAGACTGCAAAAACAAGGTATTGAGCATACGTTTGTCACGTTGCACGTTGGTGCTGGAACTTTTCAACCAGTCAAAGTGGATAATATCAAAGACCATCACATGCACAGCGAGGTTTATCAAGTGAGTGTCGAGGCTGCTGAAAAAATTAAACAAACACGTGCCAAAGGTGGCAGAATAGTTGCAGTTGGAACGACGGCGGTGCGCACTTTAGAGTCCATGGCTTTAAAGGGCGAGGTGTGTGCAACTCAGGGTGATACCGATATTTTTATTTACCCAGGTTTTGGATTTAAGTTGGTGGACGTTATGATCACCAATTTTCATTTGCCGAAATCCTCACTATTGATGTTGGTCAGTGCTTTTATCTCTCGAGAAAAAATGTTTGAAATTTATAATCACGCCATCGATAACAAATATCGCTTCTTTAGTTACGGTGACGCGATGTTGCTTGAAAAACAATGATTATTTTTTCAAACGAGTCAATACGAGTAGAGGTGGAGGATGCCGAAATACCTTGGCTAACAGTTTTCTGTCAAAGGGGTGTGAAGGAGTTCTTTCAATGCAGTGCCGAGGAGAAAATCGAGATTTTTCGAGTGATTGATATTATTGAGAGACAAATGGATAGCTATTTCTCACCAGACAAAATCAATATTGCCTCTTTTGGTAATATGCTACCGCAGGTTCATTGGCACGTTATGGCCCGGTTTGCAGGCGACAGTTATTTTCCTCAGCCGATGTGGGGAGAAAAACAAAGAGAATCTACATTAGAACTCCCAAGTTCTGATGTTTTTTATCAAGACTTGGGAGATTTGCTTTAATCTCGTTTTAGCGCAGGATTTCTAGCAGGGTAGAGCCCATCAATGCTGGCGACGGGGCAACAGCGACTCCGCAGCGCTCCAAAGTATTAATTTTGTCTTGCGCACCACCACTACCACCACTGATCACTGCTCCAGCATGCCCCATACGCTTACCTTTTGGTGCTGTTAAGCCAGCAATGTAGGATACAACGGGTTTTGAGACGTTGGATGAAATATACTCGGCAGCCTCTTCTTCGGCGCTGCCACCAATTTCACCTACCATGATAATTGACTTTGTCTTTTCATCGGCTTCAAATAGCTTAAGGCAATCAATAAAGTTAGTGCCGTTTACTGGGTCACCACCAATACCAATACAAGTTGTTTGACCAAGGCCTGCGAGAGTTGTTTGGTGAACTGCTTCATAAGTGAGTGTGCCAGAGCGCGAAACAATACCGACCGTACCTTTTTGGTGGATATTGCCCGGCATAATGCCAAGCTTGCACTCTCCAGGAGTGATAACACCCGGACAGTTTGGGCCAATCAGTATCGATTTAGAGCCTTTCAACATGGCTTTTATTTTGACCATATCCAGAACTGGGATGCCTTCGGTAATGCAGGCAATAACTGGCATTTCCGCTTCAATCGCCTCCTTAATGGAGGCAAATGCAAATCTTGGTGGTACATAAATCATAGAGGCGTTAGCGCCGACCTCATCCATTGCATCTCTAACTGTACTAAAGACGGGGCGATCCAAGTGGGTTTGCCCGCCCTTGCCAGGGGTAACACCACCAACAAATTGAGTGCCATAAGCGATAGATTGTTCTGAGTGAAATGTACCTTGTTTGCCGGTAAATCCTTGGCAGATTACTTTGGTATTTTTGTTAATTAGTACGCTCATGCTGGAACTCCATTTTCTGCCATTGCTACTACTTGTTGTGCTGCTTGTGTTAAATCGGCTTCAGTTGAAATATTAAAATCGCTATTATTGAGTATTTCTAAACCTTGAGCGGCGTTTGTACCCTCCAATCTGACAACGATTGGCAGTGTTAGGCCAACTTTTTCAATGGCCTGGAGAATGCCCTGAGCAATCAAATCGCAGCGAACAATGCCACCAAATATATTCACCAGAATAGCCTTTACGTCAGCACCGCCTTGAATGATTTCAAAGGCTTTGGCAACACGATCCGCCGTAGCAGTGCCACCGACATCAAGAAAGTTAGCAGGTGAGCCGCCGTGGTATTCGATGAGATCCATTGTGGCCATGGCAAGTCCGGCGCCATTGACCATGCAGCCCACTGTGCCATCTAGGGAAACATAGTTCAGTTGAAATTCACTCGCATCCCTTTCTTTTTCGTCCTCTTGAGAAGTGTCGCGCAAGGCGGCAATGGCTTCGTTGCGATACAAAGCGTTATCATCAAAGTCAATTTTGCCATCGAGTGCAATGATTTCACCAGTTCCGGTAATTATTAAAGGATTGATTTCAATGAGATTTCCATCATTTTTACTAAAAATTTTGTAAAGTCCAGAGAGGGTTGTGGCGAATTGCGGACGAAGGCTTGAGTCTAATTGAAGCTTGTTGGCGATTTCATTACACGCGCTTTCTTCGAGAGTACCCAGTGGGTCGATTGCGTATTTTATTATTTTTTCAGGCGTGTTAGCGGCCACCTCTTCTATATCCATGCCGCCTTCGGTTGAAGCTAGCACGGTAATACTTGATGTTGAGCGATCAACCAGCATGCCTAAGTAAAGCTCCTTTTGGATGTCTTGCCCCGCCTCGATAATCACTTGGTTAATTGGCAGTCCTTTGGCATCTGTCTGGGGTGTAATTAACCTCCCCCCTAATAATTTTTCACTGGCGCTTATCGTGTCCTCAATGGTAAAACAGACAACGACACCACCCCCTTTGCCTCTACCGCCGGCATGAACTTGTGCTTTAACCACCCAGACGGATCCGCCAAGTTTTTCACAGGCGGATGCGGTTTCACTGTAGTCAGAAATGATAATAAATTCCGGCACTTGGATGCCGTTTTGTGAGAACAATTGTTTTGCTTGGTATTCGTGGATGTGCATTAAATTAAGGTTAAAATGTGTGTGAAATTATTTTACACAGATGTGGAAATTAAATAGCCACAGTTAGGTAGGAATTTATATGGCGAATTACAGTACAAGTCAGTTTAAAAACGGCCTTAAGTTGATGTTGGATGGCAATCCTTGCTCAATCGTTAACAATGAAATTGTTAAGCCTGGAAAGGGACAAGCCTTTAACCGCGTTAAATTTAAGGATCTGCTCACTGGCAAAACACTTGAAAAGACTTTTAAATCTGGTGAGTCTTTAGAGGGTGCGGATGTGATGGAGTTAAACATGCAATATCTGTATAACGATGGCGAGTCGTGGCACTTTATGGATCCGGATTCATACGATCAGTATGCGCTTGATGAAACGGCGATGTCTGGTGCTATTAACTACCTTGTTGAGCAAGATAGCTGCGTGGTCACTCTATGGAACAACAACCCGATTTCAGTCACTCCTCCAAATCATGTGATATTGGAAGTTGCTGACACTGACCCAGGCCTTAAAGGCGATACTGCGGGTACAGGCGGCAAGCCAGCAACAATGAATACGGGTGTGGTTGTTCAAGTACCATTGTTTATTGCAATTGGTGAGAAGGTAAAGGTAGATACACGCACTAACGAATACGCAGGCAGAGCATAACAGCGTCTCCATAAATGCGCTTTTTCTCAGATTAAACTCGTCAAATACGCCTTTGTATTCTCCTTGTTTAATCTGTAAAAAATCCAT
>DUCF01000012.1 GCA_012959965.1 Candidatus Thioglobus sp.
ATCGCAAAATATACTATAATATTCGGCTTGTTGAAATCAGCCAAATAATTCCAACATCGATAGATGGGAGTTGCTTGGTATTTTTTATCCATTAGGCGTTTGTTGCGTTTAAGGGAAGAGAGAAAAGGAGGCATTGTTCGTTTGCGAATGATGTCTTTTTTATGGAATAGCCTTGTGTGTTAGGTGTACATCTAACAGACCTCCTTTTAGTTATTCCATTGCATTCGCTATAGTGCGCCGACAGTCGCGCTATAGTGCTTTTTTTACAAAATCTTGCAGGCTAACTCTTTTTGGTTATATCCATTTACTTAATTGATAAATAACAACAATTTTTATCATTTGCTCGAATACATAGCTATTGTATAATTTACGCATCCAAGAGAATTAGCGTCTTTAGGGGCTAACGATTTAGCGTTTTTCCTTTAAAAGTTTTATAACTTTTTAGCTTTTCAAGGGAAAGAAAGAGAATTATTTAGTTACGAAATAATTCTCTTTTTTATGAAATGACTCCTAGTGTGTTGGTCGTCAGCCAATACACCTCCTTTATAGTTATTTCATGGCATTTGCTGTGATATGGCTGAGACCATATCACAGTATATTGTCACCATCATTGTTTTATAAGTCTTCTCTTTTTCATATATTTATTACCATGAATGAGGATGAAATTAGTTTTATATAGTGATTATTAAGTTAAAAAAAGTTCAAACCCTAAACATTTGGCATAAAATATATTCTTTAAATTTTGTCTGTCTATTGTAATTTTTGAAATTACGAAGAACGCAAAATCATCAAGAAAAGAATAACAATCACCTTGCTAAGGACCCTATGAGCTCAACGAATAACCGCACCATCCTCCTCAAGAAGATGATGGCTGTTGCCGGCCTAATTTGGTTTACCTACCTAATTTATCATTTATTTAGCGTACTGATTTTCCATGCTGGTGAGGCTGCTTTTAATGCCTTCTACACTTGGTTTAATAGCTCTTGGATTTATCCTGTTTTATTGGCTGTACTGGGTTCGACAATTGCCTTTCATATTTATGTCGCTGTCACGCGCCAACTAGCAAACAATAAAAGTGCAGGTGACATGCGCTACAAAAAACCGTATCCTAAGGCTATTCCAAGAGTCATTGCATGGTCGGGTGCGGCGCTGGTGTTTGTCTTTATTGTTATCCACAGTGTGCAGATGCTTACTATTGATATTGACACAACAAATCTTTACCAGCAAATGGAAGAGATTTTCTCTAATCCATTGATGTGGGCTGTTTATGGTTTGGGTATGTTAGCGATTTCGGCGCATTTACAACACGGCCTTTCGAATGTATTGCAGACATTGGGCATTTGTAGTTGCCAATTTCACAAAGTTGCCTGGTTGATTGTTATTATTATTATGGTGGGCTTTGCCTCTATTCCACTGAGCATTATCTTATGAGTAAATTAAATTCAAATGCACCTACGGGTGATATAGACAAGCGTTGGGAAAAACACCTTTTTGAGTTGTCCCTAATTGCACCGCAAAATCGCGCGAAATATAACATTATCGTTATTGGTACAGGCCTTGCTGGCGCATCTTTATGCGCTACTTTGGGCGAATCTGGCTACAACGTGCAATCGTTTTGCTTTAATGATAGTCCTCGTAGAGCGCACTCTATTGCTGCCCAAGGTGGTATTAATGCTAGCAAGAACTATCAAAATGACGGCGACAGTATACAGAGATTGTTTTACGACACAATGAAGGGCGGCGACTTTAGAGCCCGTGAGTCAAACGTTTATCGTCTTGCTCAACTGAGTGGAAATATTATTGATCAAGCCGTTTCTCAAGGTGTTCCTTTTGCAAGGGAGTACAGTGGTTACTTGGCAAACCGTTCTTTTGGTGGCGCTCAAGTTTCGCGTACATTCTATGCTCGTGGCCAAACGGGTCAACAACTCTTGTTGGGCGCTTATAGTGCAATGAGTAAAGAAGTTGCCTCAGGCAAAGTCAAGCACCAGTCAAGATCTGAAATGCTAGAAATCATCCTTGTCGATGGCAAGGCGCGCGGTATTGTTGTCCGTGATTTGGTTAGTGGAGAAATTACCGCACATACAGCCGACTGTGTTGTGATGTGTACTGGTGGTTACTCTAATGCTTTCTACCTTTCTACCAATGCTAAGGGCTGCAATACTTCTGCTACATGGCGCGCACATAAAAAAGGCGCTTTTTACGCCAATCCAAGTTTCACTCAAATTCACCCAACTTGCATTCCACCAACGGGCGAGAATCAATCCAAGTTAACCTTGATGAGTGAATCTCTTCGTAATGATGGCCGTATTTGGGCACCAAAGAAAATTGAAGATTGTGCAAAAGATCCAAGAGAGATTGCCGAAGAAGACAGAGATTATTTCCTTGAGCGTATGTATCCAGCTTTTGCCAACTTAGTGCCTAGAGATGTTGCCTCAAGGGCGGTTAAGAGTATTTGCGACGAGGGTCGTGGTATCGGTACCGAGATTCACGGCGAAAAATTAGGTGTTTACCTAGACTTCTCATCAATTATCAAGCGTATCGGCGAAGATAAAGTAAGAGAAAAGTACGGTAACTTATTTGATATGTACGAGCGTATTTCAGGTGAAAACCCATATCAATTACCAATGAAAATTTACCCAGCACCTCATTACACAATGGGCGGTCTTTGGGTTGATTACAACTTAATGACAACAATTGATGGCCTATTTGCTGCCGGCGAAGCTAACTATTCCGAGCACGGTGCAAACCGACTTGGTGCGTCTGCGTTGATGCAGGGCTTAGCCGACGGCTATTTTATTGCCCCAAGAACGGTGGCAAACTATCTTGCTAAGAACAAACTTGAGCCTGTGGGTCTTGACCATCCTGATGTTGTAAAAGCGATGGATGACGTTAAAGATCGCATCAATAAATTGATGAATGCGCCGGAGCCTAAAAATTCACCCGACTACTATCATAAGAAAGTCGGTCGAATTTTGTGGGCTGCTTGTGGCATGTCTCGTGAAAAAGAAAGCTTAGAGGCGGCGATTGAAGAAATTAAAGCACTGCAGATTGATTTTTGGCAGCACGTCAAAGTGACGGGTATCGATAAGGATATGAACCAAACGCTTGAGCGTGCTGGTAGAGTTGCTGATTTCATCGAGCTAGGACATCTTATGTGTCGTGATGCTCTTGAGCGCGAAGAATCGTGTGGCTGTCATGCTCGTATGGAGTATCTAGAGTCGGATGGTGAAGCTAAGCGAGACGATGTGAATTTTGCTTATGTGGCTGCCTGGGAATACTCAGAAGATGGTGCTATATTAAACAAAGAGCAATTAGATTTTGAATTTGTCAAACCAAGTGTGAGGGATTACACATGAATTTTACACTCCATATTTGGCGCCAAAAAAACGCCCAGAGCAAAGGCGATTTTCAAACTTACCAAGTTGACGATATCGATAGCGATACCTCATTTTTGGAAATGTTGGATCAGCTTAATGAGCAACTTATTGGCAAAGGGGAAGACTGTATTGTCTTCGATTATGACTGCCGAGAAGGTATCTGCGGCGCTTGTTCGCTCGTAATTAATGGACATCCACACGGGGAGAAAAAAGCCACCACCACTTGTCAGCTGTACATGCGTGAATACACCAACCAGAACGAACTTTGGATTGAGCCTTTCCGAGCCGATAGTTTTCCAGTGATTAAGGATGTTCTAACGAATCGTGATGCGTTTGATCGCATTATTCAAGCGGGCGGTTATGTCTCAACGAATACCGGCTCTGCACCTGATGCAAACTCACAATTGATCAGAAAGCCTGATGCAGATGCTGCTTTTGACGCTGCAACTTGTATTGGTTGTGGTGCCTGTGTCGCTGTTTGTCCTAACGCTTCGGCAAGTCTTTTTGTGTCCGCTAAGATTGCTCACCTTGATCACTTGCCTCAAGGCAGGGTTCAGAGCGATACCCGCGCAACCAATATGGTTCGTCAAATGGAATTAGAGGGTTTTGGTAGTTGTTCAAACCATCGTCATTGCGAGTCTGTTTGTCCGCAAGATATTTCGATTTCCAATATAACAACAATGAATCGTCTGCTCTAAGAGCGTCGACGGTTCACTTTTTCGCGCTTAATTTATCCTTAAGTGAGGCTTTAATTAGTCTCGCTTGAGTGTCGCGTCCTGCCTATAAATTTAAATTTAACACCCTGTTGGCGTGTTTGGCTGAGTGACTCAAGCATTGTTAATATAGGTTGAGTCACTTAAAGAGGTTGCGCTAATTATTTAGCCGATGCGCTTGTCGACTTGAAGCGTTAGCTCACGAGTAACGTTGACTGATTGGTTAAACAAGGCATTTTCTTCGTCATTGAACTCCAGTTCTATGATGCGTTCAATGCCATTTTCACCTAAAACAACAGGAACACCAATGGCCAGTCCATTTTGTCCGTACTCGCCCTGAAGGAGGCTAATGCAAGGCATGAGTCGTTTTTTGTTGTGCACAATGCTTTCAACCATGACAGTCACAGCAGCACCCGGCGCATCGTAAGCGCTAGAATTTTTCTTGAGATTGATGATTTCAGCGCCGCCATCACGAGTTCTTTGAATGATGCCCTCAATCACGTCTGCGCTCAGTAGTTGAGTGATTGGCACGCCACCTATTGATGTGAACCTAGTGAGCGGCACCATGGTGTCACCGTGTCCGCCTAACACCAGTGTTTTAATGTCATTAATTGAAAGCCCAGTCTCCATTGCAATAAAGCTAGACATGCGCAGCGAATCTAGTACGCCGGCTTGGCCAATAATGCGACTTCTGTCCCAATTGGTTTTTTTGCAAGCGTAGTAAGTGAGTGCGTCAACAGGGTTGGTCACCATAATAACAAAAGCGTCATTAGCGTGTTCAATCACACCGTCCATGATGCCGTCGATAATTTTAAGGTTGACCTTTAGAACGTCACTACGATCCATGCCAGGCTTTCTAGGAAGGCCGGCTGTAATGATGACGATATTAGAATCTTTGATAGTGCTGATGTTACTGCTTCCTTTAATCACTGTATCGAATTTAAAAACCTCCGAGGTTTGCTGGATATCGAGAGCGACACCCTGAGCGTACCGGTCATCAAGATCGATCAAGACAATTTCGCTTGCGAACTTCTGGATTGCTAGCATTTGCGCGGTGGTTTCGCCCACTCTTCCTGCGCCTATTACACTTATTTTATTAATCATATTAGAATACTTTCATGTAGTGAATTAATTTAAATTGGTATATAGCTGTATTAACCTTATTGGTATACATTCTTATATAATACCAGCCTTACTTTTAACTAGTATTAGTTTTACTATATGTCACAAGAATTTCACGAAGAGGCTTTAGATTATCACCGTCGGATTAGACCCGGGAAAATCATTGTCTCTTCGCATAAACCAATGAATACTCGCCAAGAGTTAAGCTTGGCGTACACGCCAGGTGTTGCCGCCCCTGTTAGAGAGATTGCAAAAAACCCAGAGACTGTTAACGAGTATACAGCGAAAGGAAATCTCGTGGCAGTGATTACCGATGGTTCAGCGGTCCTTGGTTTGGGCAATGTTGGTCCATTGGCTGCCAAGCCTGTAATGGAGGGTAAGGCTGTTTTGTTTAAAAGATTTGCCGACATTGATGTTTTTAATATTGAATTGGCTACCCAAGACGTTGATGAAATTGTTAATACCGTTATTAATATTGCCCCAACTTTTGGCGGTATTAATTTAGAAGATATTTCAGCACCACGTTGTTTTGAAATTGAACAACGTTTGATTGAGGCACTGGATATCCCTGTTTTCCATGACGATCAACACGGCACAGCAATTATTATTGCAGCAGGCTTGATAAATGCACTTGAAATTCAAGGCAAAACTCTAGAGACTGCTAAGTTGGTATGTTTGGGCGCAGGATCTGCGGGTATTGCTACTTTACATCTATTGTGTGAAATGGGCCTCAACAAGGACAATATTTTGTTAGTTGATCGTGTTGGTGTTATATCAACAAGCCTTGAAAATGTAGATGACATTAAGGCTCAATTTGCCGTGGATACAGACAAGAAAACACTTGCTGATGCGATGAATGGTGCTGATGTGTTTATTGGTGTTGCGTCTGCTAATTTGGTAACTCAAGAGATGGTGAAGTCAATGGCAGACAAGCCAATTGTTTTCGCCTTGTCAAACCCTGATCCTGAAATTTCACCAGCGGATGCTCATGCGTGCAGAGATGATCTAATAATGGGAACTGGGCGTAGTGATTACCCGAACCAGGTAAATAATGTACTGGGCTTTCCGTTTATTTTTAGAGGCGCTTTGGATGCTAAATCTAAAGAGATCAACGTGGAAATGAAAATTGCTGCAGTGCATGCTCTGAGCGATCTTGCAAAACTTGAAGTACCACAAAGTGTTCTCGATATTTATAACGTCGAAAGCTTAGAATTCGGCAAGGATTACATCATTCCAAAGCCCTTTGACCCAAGACTGATTGATACTGTGCCAAAAGCAATTTTTAACGCCGCTATTGCCAGTGGTGTATCGCGTCTAACTTAATCCTTCAATAACACTGAAAATGCACTATTTTATGCTTGCTATGCATAAATAGTTATGGGATAATGTCTGATTGTTTTTTGGAGGGGTTCCCGAGCGGCCAAAGGGAACAGACTGTAAATCTGTCGGCTCTGCCTTCGAAGGTTCGAATCCTTCCCCCTCCACCATAAAAACATGAGAAAAACACGAGAATAGGAATTGCGGGTGTCGTATATTGGTATTACCTTAGCCTTCCAAGCTAATGAGACGGGTTCGATTCCCGTCACCCGCTCCATGTAGTTGGGGTTGTGCTCACCTAGCTCAGTTGGTAGAGCACTTCCTTGGTAAGGAAGAGGTCGCCGGTTCAAATCCGGTGGTGAGCTCCATTAAATATATAAAAATGATTCAAGGGAATTAGATATGTCAAAAGAAAAATTCGAAAGAACCAAACCGCATGTAAATGTGGGCACAATTGGTCACGTTGACCACGGTAAAACAACGTTAACTGCAGCAATCACTAAAGTGATGGCTGAGCTTAACGGTAGTGAAGCAACAGACTTTGCTGATATTGATAAAGCTCCTGAAGAAAGAGAGCGTGGTATTACAATTTCTACGGCACACGTAGAATACGAGTCAGATGCTCGTCACTACGCACACGTTGACTGTCCAGGACACGCCGACTACGTTAAGAACATGATTACTGGTGCAGCCCAAAT
>DUCF01000013.1 GCA_012959965.1 Candidatus Thioglobus sp.
ATACTGGAGAGCTTGGTTCAGCCTCTATTCTTAAAGTGGCGACCAATTATTTGGCAACAGTGAATTTGGTTTCAATCGCTGAGGCGTTGACAACAATGAAGTTAATTGGCATGGATATGAATGTGGCTTATGAAGCTTTTAAAGCCTCCTCTGGTAATTCTTTCGTCCATGAAACAGAATCACAAGTCATACTCAATGGTTCTCGGGACATAAGCTTTACCATGGATCTTGTCTCTAAAGACGTAGGTATATTTAACGAGCTTGCTCAACGCAAAGGGCTAGATTTGGAAATCGCCCCTTTAGTGGTCGATATTTTCAAGGACGGTGAGCTACGTTATGGCTCACGTGAATTGTCACCCAATATTATCAAAAGACTGGAAGAGGCTGCAGATGTGAAAGTCTTGGGTCGCGGCTTCCCTGCAGAAATGATTGACGACGAACCAGAAGAGTCGGGCTATGAAGTGGTGATTAATGGCAGACAGGATTATTAAATAAGTACTGGAATGTAATGAACATCAAGAGCATTATTGATTTAAAGAATTGTCCAATCAATCGGCCACAAAGTGTCGAATATCTTGAAATGGTTAAGACTGTTAAGACTGGCTTGGCCGAAGATGGCTGTGCTGTGTTATCGAATTTTTTAAGTAATGATGGACTGGATGCGCTGGTCAGCGAGGCTGAAAAGAAAAAGTCCCAGGCCTTTTATGCGAAATCAAAACTTTGCAATGTTTATTTGGCACAGGGTAATGCTGCTGAGGATGATCAGCATCCACAAAATATTTTTTTGGAGAGATCAAATGGTTTCATTACAGCCGATTTACTTGCTGAGGGTACTTATGCTCATACCTTATATTACTGGGAGCCACTGAGAAGTTTTTTAGCTGCTTGTTTGAGTAAAAAAGAATTGCATATTTATGCCGACCCTGTATCTAATATGATTATCAATCTTTGCAAGCCAGGGCAAACCTTTAATTGGCATTTTGACACCAACGAATTTACTATTACTTTTTTGCTAAATGCGGCTGAGTCGGGCGGTCATTTTGAATACGTACCAAGTCTTAGAGCAGCTGACGATGAATGCTTTAATGAGGTAAAGAAGGTACTGAATGGTGATAGGTCGAGAGTTAAAAGACTTGATCTCAATGCGGGTGATTTGCAGTTTTTCTTGGGCAGGTTTTCACTTCACCAGGTAACACCCAATACAGGCGCGACAGATAGGTTACTATTAATACAATCATTTACAGAAAAACCCGGGATTATCGGCAATCCTCAACGTGTTAAAGACCTTTATGGCAAAGTGACCGACGCCCATAAAGATAGAATTGATGAGCGCGTCAGAACGGACTCATTACTTGATTAGGAGAGTGCAATGACCCAACAACAAGAATACAATCTGCAGTTTTATATTAACGGAGAATGGTGCATGCCTCAAAAGTCCGTTGAAACGTTAGGGGTTATCGATCCATCTACGGCAACAGAATTTACCCAAATACCACTTGCCAGTGTTGAGGATGTTGATCATGCGGTAGTTGCTGCGAAGAGTGCTTTTGAGCAGTGGTCTGAGACGCATGTTGAAACACGATTAACACTGATGGAGCGCTTTCTCGCAGAATATGAAAACCACTATGAAGAGATGGTTGTGGCTATTAGTACCGAGATGGGGGCGCCTTTGCAAGTGTCTCGAGAAGCACAAGCGGAGACTGGTGTTGGCCACACCAAAGAGGCTATTGCCGCAATGCGCTCAATGACACTAGAAACAATGACTGGGTCTGGAGCTAGAATTGTGAGAGAACCTATTGGTGTTTGTACGCTAATCACACCTTGGAATTGGCCGATCAATCAAATCGTATCAAAAGTTGTACCAGCTCTGTTAGCAGGTTGCTGCGTCGTCTTAAAACCGAGCGAATTAACACCGCTTTCTGCTGACCTTTTCGCTCAATGCATTGAGCGCGCTGGTTTTCCACCGGGCGTGTTTAATTTGATTCACGGCGAAGGGTCGGTTATTGGTCCGGCGCTTACCTCTCATCCTCTGGTTGATATGGTTTCTTTTACGGGTTCAACTCGCGCAGGTATAGAAATTGCAAGATCAGCAGCAGACACTATAAAGAGGGTTTCGCAAGAACTGGGCGGAAAATCCGCTAATATCATATTTGCTGATGCCGATTTGGAGGCAATGGTTATCCAGGGTGTTCAGGAGTGCATGTACAACACGGGGCAATCTTGTGATGCACCGACGCGGATGTTGGTGGAGGCGAGTGTCTATGACAAAGCTGTGAAAATCGCCAAAAGGGCGACTGAGGCACACACGATTGGCAGCGCACATCAAGAGGGTGATCATCTCGGTCCAGTTGTCTCGGCAACTCAATTTGAGAAAATTCAAAACTACATTAAAATCGGTATCGATGAGGGCGCCCAATTGGTAGCTGGTGGGCTCGGCAAGCCAGAAGGTTTTGAAAAGGGTTATTTTGTCAAACCTACATTATTTTCTAACGTTAACAACACAATGCGCATTGCACGTGAAGAGATTTTTGGCCCAGTTTTGGTCATCATCCGCTTCGAGGGCGAAGAGGAAGCTATTCAAATTGCCAATGATTCAGATTTTGGTCTTGGTGCTTATGTTTCGTCTTCTGATAGAGAAAAAGCACGCCGTGTTGCTAGGCGATTAAAATCAGGTACTGTTCATATTAATGGCGCAGCACAAGATTATGACGTGCCTTTTGGGGGTTATAAGCAATCTGGCAACGGCCGAGAATACAGCGTTTTTGGCATTCACGAATTCCAAGAAATTAAGGCGATTAACGGCTGGTAGAGATAAAAATACTGATTTAATGCTTGCTTTGTAGTCTTGCGCTATTGTCTTTCTGATTTTTCCAGTAAATGGCCAACGATGCACCGAGAAGGTGAAGCGAGTGAAAGGGTGATATTTTAACTTTAGATATCGGAACAGGACTTTCCAATATTGAATGCCTGTTAAGCCATGAGTTTGGCTATTATCTTTCCCGAGTAAGTGACATGACTACGCCTCGTCCATTACACCCCAGGGCGGCCCAAGGACCGGCGTCCAAATTTTCTGTTTTTTCATAGCCAGAAGCTTATCAATATTTGTTGCTGATTGCTATTAATTTTATGATGAATAATTCAATAATCTGGCAAAATTAACGAATGTTATTTTCTTGCTTAAATAGGTACAAATGAACAACAACCAAACCCCTGATTTCAATGTTGGTGATATTGAGAAAACCATTGCCGAACTGACCGAAAGAGGCTTAACTCAAGCCAATATTGCGAGTGCAGGCAAAGATTGGTCAAGCGTGGTTGAGTCACTAGATCAAATCGAGCACGAGTTAGGTCAAAAGATGAGTGTTAACTCTCACTTGAACTCTGTTGTATTTAGTGAAGAATTCAACACTGAATATGAAAAAACACTGCCTTTAATTTCCCGGTATTACAGTGAGCTTGGCGCGAATAGGGCGCTTTATCATGCTTTTCAACGGCTGCAAGATACCCCCTTGAATGAGCAGCAATCACATATTGTAAAAGACTCCATTCTGGGCTTTGAGCATTCTGGTGTTGGTTTGGAGGGTACGGCCTCAGAACGCTTTAAGGCAATACAAGAAGAGTTGAGTTTGCTTAGTAACCAATTCTCAAAAAATGTATTGCAATCAACTAACGAGTGGAAAAAGACAGTAACAATTGAAGAGCTTGATGGCTATTCTGAAACCGAATTGGCCAAAGTAAGAACTGAAGATGGTTATTGTTTAAGTTTGCAAATTCCTGTCTATATGGACGTCATGACTTATGCAAACAGCACCTCCTTAAGAGAGGAGATTTACCGAGCTTATATTTCACGAGCATCCGACGTGGGCACTACTTCAAAAGATTTTGATAACCAGCAGGTGATGAATGACATCTTGAGACTTCGCAGTGAGCTTGCACAATTGCTAGGGTTTGAGAATTATTCCGAACTCTCTATTGAATCTAAAATGGTTGGCTCAGCAGAGGAGGTTGTTGGCTTTTTAGACGAACTTGTTATTCGCTCAAAGGATCAAGCAACAAGCGAACTGAAAGAGCTTAAATCGTTTGCGGGACATGAACTGTCACCTTGGGATTTGACGCACTATTCGGAAAAATTAAAGCAACAAAAGTTTGGCTATAAGCGCTCCGATTTAACGCCGTATTTTCCAGAAGAAAGCGTTTTGCAGGGACTCTTTTCAACCATTGAAAAATTGTATGGTATTTGTGTCTCGCAAGTGTCAGAAACCACTTATCACGACGACGTTAAAGTGCTTGAGCTTGCGGATGACAATGGGCCTATTGGGCGAATATATTTAGATTCTTACGCCAGAGAAAATAAACGTGGCGGCGCTTGGATGTCTGATTATCAAGGTCTATACCAAGATAACTTGCCAGTAGCTTTCGTTGTGTGTAATTTGAATGCGCCAACGGGTGACAAACCGGCGTTATTTGAGTTTGATGAAATCGTTACTTTGTTTCATGAATTTGGCCACGCCCTACATCATGTTCTGACCAAAGTGCCTTACCCTTGTGCTGCTGGAATCAATGGCGTACCTTGGGACGGCGTTGAATTACCAAGCCAATACATGGAGTTCTATTGTTACGAAAAAGGTGTAATTGAGAGTATTTCATCGCACTGGCAAACAGGCGAGACTTTGCCCGAAGATTTGTATAAAAAGATAGTAGCCTCAAAGAATTTTCAGTCGGGATTACAGATGTTGCGTCAATGTGAATTTTCTCTTTGGGATATTCATACTCACATGGTAAGCGATGACACCAATACTGTATTGGCAAAGGTAAGAGAGAAGACATCGTTGATGCCAATTATTGATGAAAATCGATTTTTAAACGCCTTCTCTCACATCTTTGCTGGCGGTTACGCGGCGGGTTATTTTAGCTATAAATGGGCCGAAGTTCTTGCGGCAGATGCTTATGATTTCGTCCAACAAAATGGCGGTATTGGCTCAGAGGCTTCGAAAAAATTTAGAGAGTGCATTCTTGAGGTTGGTGGCAGTCTTGATTTTATGCAGCAATATCAAAAATTTAGAGGGGAGAGACCCCAACTTGAAGGTCTATTAAAGGCCTCTGGAATATCTACATAGAGTGATAAAACAGTGGGTAAAATACGGGCTAGATGATAGAAAAAGGCACGTCAAAAAGTGATTAAATTCTTGTTAGGTGTGATTGTTGCACTGGCACTTATTGGAGGTGCTGTCAAGTTTGAATCGGATGACGAAAGCTGGCAAATTATCATTCACAAAAAAGAAGCGCTCCATAGTATTCAAAATGGCGCTATTCGCATTTACAACATCGTCGAAGAGCTTATCGCTGAAGCAGACGTCATTCAGACATCCACACTAGTACTTGAAGAGTAGAAAGTTAGTCTATCTTAGATAGAACGATTGAGCCATTCGTTCCGCCAAAACCAAATGAATTTGAAATAGCATGATTGATTGTCATTTCTCTCGCCTCATTGGCAGCATAATCTAAATCGCACGCCGGATCTTGGTTAAAGATATTAATCGTAGGTGGTGCCACTTGATCTTGTATCGCAAGAGCTGTGAAGACAGCTTCTATGCCGCCAGCTGCACCTAACAGATGACCTGTCATTGATTTTGTAGAGCTTATAACAAGATTGTAAGCATGATCACCTAGTGCTAATTTAGCGGCGTCAGTTTCTGCAATATCGCCAGCAGGTGTAGAGGTGCCGTGAGCATTAATGTAGTCAACTTGATCGGCGTTAACGGACGCGTTTCTCAGCGCATTGGTCATACATCTTGCAGCGCCTTCACCACCTTCGGAAGGTAGTGTCATGTGATAGGCGTCACCACTCATGCCGTAACCAGTAACTTCAGCATAAATTTTAGCGCCGCGTTTTTTGGCGTGCTCGTATTCTTCAAGAACCATTACACCAGCACCGTCACCAAGAACAAAGCCATCACGATCAACATCCCAAGGTCGAGAGGCTGTTTTTGGGTCTTCGTTGCGAGTTGAAAGGGCGCGTGCAGCAGCAAAGCCGCCAAGACCAATATTGGTTGTTGACATTTCCGTGCCACCGGCAACCATCACATCCGCATCGCCGTACTCAATCAGTCTTGAGGCATCACCAATATTGTGTGTTCCTGTTGTGCAAGCAGTTACAATGGCAAAGTTAGGGCCCTTTAAACCGTATTTGATTGAAAGGTTTCCGGAGACCATATTAATGATAGAAGAGGGTACAAAGAAGGGTGAAATACGCTTAGCACCTTTGTCTCTAAATAGATTGGATGTTTTCTCAATGGTATGCAGTCCACCAATACCAGCACCAATAGCAACGCCAATGCGTTCGGCGTTTTCATCAGTAACCTCAATACCGCTGTCTTCAATTGCTTGAATGCCAGCCGCCATACCATAATGAATAAAGATATCCATTTTTTTTGCATCTTTTGGGCTAATGTAGTCGCTAATATCAAAGTCTTTAACCGAGCCACCAAAAGTGACAACTTGGCCCTCGGTGTCAAGATTTGTTAAGTAGTCGATTCCCGAAACGCCGTTGAGAATATTATCCCAAGATTGTTTGACAGAATTTCCAACAGGGCTAACGATACCAAGGCCGGTAACAACAACTCTTCTTTTGTTCATAATGATACTTAATTGGTTTTTTGCTAAAAAAAAGGCGCTTAATTTAAAAAAAAGCGCCTTTCAGGATTTATTAGTCGTTATTACGTATTTGCTTTAACGTAGTCAATTGCTTGTTGGACTGTTGTGATGTTTTCTGCTTCTTCATCAGGGATTTCACAGTCAAACTCTTCTTCAAGAGACATAACCAGTTCAACAGTATCTAGAGAGTCTGCACCTAGGTCGTCGATAAAAGAAGCGTTATCGTCAATATCACCACTAACATCTAGCTGCTCGCAGACAACTTTACGTACTCTTTCTTCAATGCTCATTTTGACTATATTCCTTAATTAGTTTTAAAGGTTACTATTTTATCGCCAAATTAGCCTTTTGCAAGGTTAATTTGAAT
>DUCF01000014.1:0-3246 GCA_012959965.1 Candidatus Thioglobus sp.
TCTTAAAAATGGGTTTTCTCGTTCTTCAATGGTTCCATTTAGGCGAAACACAAGAAATACTTAAAAAACTCTCTTATGGCTTAGCTTTGGTTGCATTATTGCCAGAATATTTTAAGTATTGGGGGCAAAATCAAGTAGTCGTTTTCTAAGTAATTTTAAAAATTCTTCTGCAAGAAATGAGCGCGGATGTTCAGCTGGGTAAAGGATGCCAATTTTAAAATCAATGTCTGGTAAAAATGGTCGAGTTTTGAGCCCGAGATGATGGCTATCATACTTCATAGTAAAAGGATCCAGAATAGCGACTCCAGTACCTTTCTGAGTCAGTCTTGCTGCCGAGAGAAATAGCTGGGTCTCAACTCGAACTTTCCACCTTGCTCCTGCATTTTCAAATGCTTGGCGGGTTTGCTGGTGAGTCATATGATCGCTACTAAGTGAGATAAAGGGTTCATTGTCAAGCTCTTTTGGTGTTAAGGTTTCGTGTTTAAGAAGTGAGTGACCCTCAGGAAGAACGCAAACGCATTTAAAGTTAAATTCTTCACACTCGATGCCTGAATGTATCAAGGGTAATTCGGCAATCCCAATATCGTACAAATCTGACGAAATCCACCTTTGAATCTTTAACGACGGTTGTACCTGCAGGTTAACTGAAATATCATCTTTATCAGCTAAAAATTCAGAAACAACATCGGGCATAAATGTAACACCGTAAACACCAGGCATACAAGCTATCCGTAAACTGCCCGATTTGTGATCGCGGATATTATGAGCTGACTGTGAAACTTTTTCAAATCCCGACAATGCCTTGGAAACATTTTCATAGATTTGATGTGCATCAGGAGTAGGAATCAATCGCCCTTTGCGACGCTCAAATAACTTAAATCCAAAATGTTGTTCAAGACTTGATATTAAGTTGCTGACTGCAGGTTGAGAGACATGAATTCGCTCGGCTGCCTGGGATACGCTTCCAGTTATCATTACCATGCGAAATGCAAGCATTTGTTTGTATTTCATAGTATTAATAGATCATAATAATTGAGCTTCTTAAAAAACTGATTTCATTGATTAAAACCGATAGGAAAATATGTTTTACAAGCCAAGGTTTATTTTTTATAGTATAACAAATGGTTATACAGTGATATGATTTTAGTATTGTACATTATGATCTAATTGTAAGATAATCTAATTGTAAGATAATCAAACTTGAGTTTGGGTATTTACAAATGTATTACTTTCCAAACTCAATTACTATGAAAATTTCACAGGAGAGTAAGAATGAATAAGAACGAAAAGAAAATTGACAAATTAGATAAATCTGTCAGTCGTCGTACCTTTTTAAAGACAGCCGCGGCCGGAGCAGCGGTTGCTGCGGTTGGTTTTCCAGCAATAGTACGCTCTGCACAAGACTTGAAAATTGTTATGCGTGATCCAGGTGGTCCATTTGCTCCAGGTTTTGCAGAGGCGTTTTACAAACCATTTTTTGAAGCAACCGGAATTGAAGCGGTTGGCGTTCAAGGTCAGCACGAACCGACTGGTTTGATACGTGCAATGGTTGAAACAGGTAATTACACTTGGAATATGTCACATCTTAGTAAGGCATCACACCAGTCTCTTGTCAATATTGGCTACCTTGAGCCAATAGCACCAAATGGAGCGGGTAAATATCTTAGCCAAATCCCTGAAAGTTTACGTGGTGAGTACATTATGGGTACTGATGTATATGCTTCACTAATTGCCTATCGCACAGATACGATGGGTAAGAATCCACCAAAGAACTGGAAAGACCTCTGGGATGTTAATGGCGTACCAGGATTACGAGCATTGCGCAAACATCCTTTTGATACTATGGAAGCTGCACTAATGGCAGACGGAGTTGATCCTAAAGATCTCTATCCGTTGGACTTCGACCGCGCTTTCAGAAGCCTTGATCGTATCAAGGATGACGTGACACTCTGGTGGACTGGTGGTGCTCAAACATCCCAGCTGCTGAAATCTGGCGAAGTCGATTGTCTGTTTACTTGGAACGGCCGTGCGCAGGTTGCAATTGATGATGGTGCACCAGTTGAATTGGTTTGGGATCAGGCGCTCTACACATTTGAGGGATGGACAATACTCAAAGGCGCTCCAAATGCCGACGTGTGCCGCGAATTCATAGAATTCTGTGCACAAGGAGAACAACAGGCTAAATTCACAAAGCATATTGCTTATGGGCCAACAAATCCAAGTGCTTTTGCTGATATTCCTGCTTCTCGAGCCAAAGTGTTGCCAACAAATCCAGAATATCTACCGAATATGGTTTCTGTGGATAGTGACTTCTGGGGAGAGCACAAAGAAGAGGTCGCTGAGCGTTTTAACGCTTGGTTGCTTGGTTAGTTGTATCAATACTAAGTGATATCTCCTTAACGCTTGGTTGATTGATTAGTTGTACTATCACGGGTCAGGCTAGCCTGACCCGTTTTATAGTGTCTTGTATTATCAGTATAATATTTGCTAAAGGCAAATACTTTTCTTAACTTCTTACTCCAAATATAGATGACAGAATATAAATTAAGAACTCGCAATGTTCGTAAAACATACGGTTCCGTTGTTGCACTTGAGGCAGCAAGTATAGAAATGCAAGAAGGTGAATTTCTCACATTGCTTGGCCCTTCTGGCTCAGGCAAAACTACTCTACTTATGGCAATCGCTGGTCTTAATAATCCCGACAGTGGTGATATTTGGATTGATGGGAAATTAGCCAACTTTTTGCCACCGTTTAAGCGTGACTTGGGAATGGTTTTCCAAAATTATGCACTGTTTCCGCACATGAATATATTTGATAATATTGCCTTTCCACTAAGAATGCGTAAGATGCCTATGGCCCTTATTCGTAAAGAGGTAGCACGTGTTTTAGAAATCGTTGAGCTTGACCATGTTGCAAAACGATTTCCTCGTGAACTTTCTGGCGGCCAGCAACAACGCATCGCATTGGCGAGATGTTTTGTGTATAAACCATCAATTATTCTTATGGACGAACCTCTGGGTGCGCTGGATAAAAAACTCCGAGAAACGCTACAACGCGAAATAAAACAATTACATGAAAATCTTGGAATTACCGTACTTTATGTAACTCATGACCAAGAAGAGGCGATGGTTATGTCTGATCGTATTTGTGTTATGAATGATGGGAGTATAGATCAAATTGGTACACCAAATGAATTGTATTTTCAACCTTCCACCATGTTTTCTGCAGATTTTCTGGGTGATTCG
>DUCF01000014.1:3314-6866 GCA_012959965.1 Candidatus Thioglobus sp.
GTGCTTGGAGAGTTAAAAGAACCTGTGAAAATTGGTGAGCAGGTAAAATTTATGATACGACCAGAAACCGTAGATACCGATAATGATGTTACGCGCGATAATGCCGTTGAGGGAATCCTGAAAGAGGTGATTGTTTTTGGTCAGATTACTAAGTATTTTATTGAACTTTCCGATGGCACCGAAATGGTGTCCACTCAATTAACATGCCGTGGTTCAAGCACAATTGAAATTGGACAGCGAATTATTCTAAACTGGGCTAAAACCAGCACAGTGATACTCACCAACGACGCTGGAAGTTGAAATGAGCTCTAAATCAGAACAATTACCTAGCGTAACTTATACACCTATAGTCAGACCAGGTAATTGGAGTCGTTTTTTATCGATTTCACCAGCTATTTTATTTCTAGGATTCTTTTTCATTTATCCTGTAGTGTTGTTACTGGGATTGAGTTTTGTGGATAGTAGCGGCACTCTGACCTTGGAGCATTACACTCGTCTCTACGAGAAAACGGTGTATGTGAAGGTATTGTTAATTACCCTAAAAATAGCCGGATGGACTACAATATTTTCAATTCTTGCAGGTTACCCAATTGCTTATTTACTCAGTACAGTAAAGAGTAGTACTCGAAACTCACTGGTGATATGGGTGCTAATGCCTTTTTGGACCAGTTTTCTGGTGCGTACATTTGCTTGGATTGTATTACTAGGGCGTCATGGAGCTCTCAACGAACTGTTACTGGCACTCGGTATAGTTGACGCCCCCGTGCGCCTAATATTCAACTTTACTGGTGTCATGATTGGCATGGTACATGCCTTAATGCCATTATGTGTGTTAACGATGATGTCAGTAATGGAGAATATCGACCGAAATCTAGTGAGTGCTGCTTCGACCCTTGGTGCTCGTGGTGGACAGGCTTTTTGGCGTGTCTATTTCCCGCTTTCTGCACCAGGCGTTGCAGCTGGTGGTATGTTGGTATTTATCACCGCTCTCGGGTTTTTTATCACACCGGCGTTGCTCGGTGGTGCGCGCGATACGATGATTGTGCAAGTGATTATTTTCCAAATCCATGAAGTACTGAACTGGGGTTTCGCGGGTGCTATCGCAATGTTATTGCTGGCTTCGGTATTAGTGATCTTTTTCTTTTACGATCAGCTACTTGGTTTATCTACATTATCTGGAGAGTCTACGCATGAGCATAAGAAAGGCATAATTGGACGAATCGGTCGCTGGTTAGGAGGTGGTGTGATTAATATATTAGGTTATTTATGTGAGCAAGGCGGTATATTAATTGATAAGCTGACACCCCAGCGAACCGATCGAAAACGTCGCCAAGGAAGTAGGACCACTCTTTGGATAACTGCAATGACAGTTATTGCTTTCCTATGTATTCCTGCATTATTTGTTATCCCTGTTTCTTTTACCGAGGATGGCTTCCTTGGTTGGCCTCCAAAAGGTTTCTCTCTACAATGGTATGAACAAGTGTTGAACTCACCTGTATGGGCTGCAGCCGCTTCACGCTCCTTTGTAGTGGCCATTTCATCGGCGCTCTTGGGGATGTCAATCGGTGTCCCAGCGGCCTTTTTTTTGGCGAGGAGGCAATTTTTTGGTAAGGCAGCGCTGTTTGCTTTCCTAGTTTCTCCAATTATTATGCCGAATATTATTATCGCCGTCGCGTTGTTTTACCTGTACGCTAAATTAGGCCTAGTAGGAACAAATATGGGTCTTATTTTAGGCCATACTATATTAGCAATCCCTTACGTTGTTATTACAGTTATGGCAATTCTAAAAAACTATGATCATCGGCTCGATCAAGCCGCTTGGACATTGGGAGCCAATAAGTGGCAAACGCTAACTCGCATTACCCTACCCCTGCTTAGTGCTGGGTTAATTGCAGCTTTCATGTTCTCGTTTGTTATTTCTTTCGATGAATTAACAATTGCATTATTTGTTACTGGTGGTGAGGTAACCACTCTACCCAAGCAGATGTGGGACGATGCCTTGATGCGTGTTAGTCCAGCCCTTGCTGCAGTGGCTACATTGCTGCTCGCTTTTATGAGTTGCATTATTTTTTCTACGGAGTATGTTCGCCGTAGAAGGTTACGTAAATAGAGCTTTTAGGTATGAATAGAAAACAAAAAGAAATCACCGTCTTGGGTGCTGGTATAGTAGGAATATCTTGCGCCATCAACCTACAACGTTTAGGATTTATTGTTACTGTTGTTGATCAGCAAGAGCCTGGCGAAGGATGTTCATTTGGTAATGCCGGAATGATAGCTCCCAGTGCTATGGTTCCATTGAACTCACCAGGGCTTATAACAAAACTGCCTGCTATGCTTCTGGATTCATTGGGACCGATTGCTATACGATGGCGTTATTTACCTCAGATGCTTTCATGGCAATTTAAATTTTTGCAGAATTGCAAAGCTTTGAAAGTCGAACAAACTACAGATGGACTTTCAGAACTTACAAGTGGGGGATTGGAGGAACACCAACGTCTTGCGGCTAATGGAGCTGGAGCAACTTGGATTCGACCTTCACCTTATCTTTATATTTACGAATCGGCTGCCGCATTGGCTTCAGAAGAGTTTCATTGGCGACTACGCCGTGACCGAGGGATTACCACACGTGTTCTACACGGAAACGAAGTACAGGAATTTGAACCTGCAATCGATTCTCGTTATCAATGTGCTGTTGTGATGGAGGATGGTCACGGATTTTCACCTGACCCTAGTCAACTAGTAAAGGCTCTGACCTCCCAGTTTCAAGCTGATGGCGGTAAGTTTATTCGGGCTGACGTACAACAAGTGGAAATTGTCAATCAAAAGCCTAACTCATTAATAACTAGTGAGGGCAGGCTAGCACTGCAACGCTTGGTAGTAGCAGCGGGTGCTTTTTCTGGAAAATTTGCAACACAACTTGGAGAGTCGGTGCCTCTAGAGTCTGAACGTGGCTATCATATAACCTTGCAAAATCCTGGCATTACACCGCGCTATCCTATAATGAACAGTGCCGGAAAATTTGTTACAACACCAATGGATCCTGGGCTTCGTTTTGCTGGTCTTGTAGAATTTAGCGGTTTAACAGAGAGGCCGAATTATCGTTTCGCTAAAAGACTCCTAGCTCATGCTAAGATTATGTTCCCAAAAATCAATTTGGATGATTATACCGAGTGGATGGGACACAGGCCTTCTTTACCGGATAGTCTGCCAGTGATTGGACAATCGAGTAATTTTGAACAGATTTTCTACGCGTTTGGACATAATCATATAGGTTTTATGTCTGGGCCTAAAACAGGTCGAGTACTTGCTGAATTCATTGCGGGTCAAAAACCAAGCATTGATTTGTCGCCGTATTCTATTCGACGCTTTATCAAAAAGTAGACTGTAAGGATAATTCAGAGTTGCTTTCTAACCTTACAGAGATTGGTCTGAAATGAGCTGTTGCCAAGAGAGGCTCCTCCATAGTTGCATCAAATAAAGTAAATAATTTTTCCATCGCTCGCATATATATTCAGACTTTGAAGCCATAGGGGGAGCCCTCTCGTACTCGGC
>DUCF01000015.1:0-5022 GCA_012959965.1 Candidatus Thioglobus sp.
AAAACAGCCATTCACGATATGCGCTCGGTGGGTTGCGTATTGCTCACCATTGAAACAGACGAGGGCATTACAGGCGAATCCTATCTGTTTGCATTGAATGCTGTACGCATTAAAGCCTTTGATGAAATGATAAAGGGTTTTGCGCCACACCTAATTGGCAAAGACCCGCAGTTTGTTGAGGCCATATGGCAAGATATTTGGAGGGCGATTAATCCCGCTGGCCACAAAGGCGTTACCATTTCAGCGCTTTCTACTATTGATACAGCACTTTGGGATATTGTCGGCAAGGCGGCTAATTTGCCACTGCACAGACTGTTTGGCGCCTGTCGAAGCAAGATAAAAACCTATGCCAGTGGGGGTTTGTGGCTTGCACAAGATATTAATGAGCTGATTGAAGAGGCACATATTTTTCTTCAACAGGGTCACAGATCAATGAAACTTAGACTGGGTTCAAAAGACTACAAAGATGACGTAGAGCGCGTCAAACAACTTCGAGGTGCGATTGGGAATGACGTTGAATTGATGGCGGATCTGAATCAATCCCTCACCCCAAAACAAGCAATAAAACTGGGTAAAGAGTTGCAAGAATTTGACCTTCTTTGGCTTGAAGAGCCTGTACCAGCCTACGACTTAGTTGGTCATAGCGAAGTGCGCCAAGCACTGGATATGCCAATTGCCTCGGGTGAAACCGAATACACTCGTTACGGCATGCGTGATATGATTGAAGCTAAGGCCTGTGACATTCTTATGCCAGATTTACAACGCATTGGCGGTTTGAGCGAGATGCGCAAAGTGGCGCATTTAGCCGAAGCTTACAACTTACCAATTTCGACTCATATTTTCACCGAACAAAGTTTGTGCATAGCCGGCTCCGTTGAGAATTGTATTTCGATTGAACACATGCCTTGGTACGCCCCCTTGTTTAATGAAAAAATAGAAGTTGTCGACGGCTGTGTTGACATTCCAGAACGTCCGGGTATTGGTTTTACTTTCGATGAAAAAGCGATTCAACATTACTCCATATAATAGATTATGACTTCAAATAGTGAAATACAGAGAATTGTTGAAGAAGGACTGTGTATTGGCTGCGGCCTCTGCGCTTCGGCTTTTCCCGAAGATGTGCAGATGCGTCTTGCGCCTTCAGGGCACTTACGACCATGTGAAAGCACCCCATTAAATCCAGAGCAAAACGTTCAATTAAAAAGCTTTTGCCCTGGTGTTGTTCACTCGGGCATGCCGAGCGACAAAATTTCAAACCCAGATAACATCGATCCAACATGGGGCCCTATAGAAAAAATGGTGACTGGACACTCAAGTGATCCCAAAATAAGGCACAAGGCTGCAACTGGTGGTGGACTGACTGCGATTAGCCTGTATTTATTGGAAAGTGGTCAGGTTGATGGGATTTTGCAAGTTGCTGGTGGTGGCCTCAAGGCGTATTTTGGACACTCGCAATTGAGCCAAACCAGAGAGGATGTCATTAACGGTTCTGGCTCTGTCTATGCTTCAACTTCGCCATTGGAAGGTCTGCTAAAAATTCTCGACACTGGCGTCACTATTGCCCTTGTCGCCAAACCGTGTGACATCTCGGCAGTTCGCTTACTCGGCAAAAAAGACCCAAGAATTGATCGACAAGTAAAAGCATTGTTGACACCTATTTGTGGCGGATTCTTCCCGCCTTTTGCAATGGAAAATTTCCTCAAATCTGTCGGTGCAAATGAGAGTGATGTTGACAGTGTTAGTTATCGCGGTGAAGGCTGCCCTGGACCAACAATTATTCGCTTCAAAAATGGTGAAACCATCACAAAAACTTATTTGGACTTCTGGGGCACAGATTCCTCTCAATGGTATATGCCATGGCGCTGTCGAATTTGTCCGGATGGCTCTGGTGAAGCCGCTGATATAGTGTCAGGCGATACCTGGCCAAATTGTGAGCCAACCTTAGAAATGATGGAAGGCGACCTAGGCACGAATGTGATTATCGGCAGAACTTCGCGTGGTGCAGAAATTATGAACGCCGCCATAAAGGCTAACTACTTAAATATAGAGGGCGATGCCGAACCTAGGGATTTGGACTACTGGCAGCCACACTTAGTCAAAAAGAAAGTCACTGCCCATGCGAGGTACTCTGGAATGAGGTCTGTCGGCCAAATAGGACTCTCGACCATTGACTTAAGAACTGAAGAACTCACAAAACACATGGATTCTAAGAGCTACCAATCCGAGCTAGACGGTACGAGTCGTCGAATAACAATAGGCAAACACGACGATGATTTCACCTCCCCATCCGGTTAGGCATTTAGCACAGTTACTATCATTTTTTCGATTAACTGCATAAAGATTTTTATACCCTCAGCGCAATTCACTCTATAACATGGTCTTTTTCTGAGGATATCGCCATGTTTATCAGTGTACTAGATTTATTCAAGGTTGGAATTGGACCCTCGAGCTCTCACACCATGGGGCCTATGGTTGCTGCTCACGATTTTATTAAACAAGTGCGCCAATACACTGAATCAAATCTGAGCGAATCACTTCGCATTCGATGCCCCCTCAAAGATTCTCTTGCTTATACTGGAGTTGGTCACGCAACTGATCGTGCAATCGCACTCGGTTTGCATGGCCACTTGCCCAGCACAGTTGTCAATGAAAAAATGAATGAGCTAATCAAGCGCATCTGGATTGCAGACACAATAGTCATTAACCATGATACTAACATCGATTTTGAGGCGGCAAAAGATATAATTTTTGACACCAAAAGCTCACTAAAGCAGCACCCTAATGGCATGATCTTTGACCTTCTTAACGAGTCGAACAAAGTGCTTATTTCTAAAACCTATTTCTCCATCGGAGGCGGCTTTATCTCAACTTTGGAAGAAATTGACCAAGTTGAAGCGCCCATTTCATCAGAATCCAGTGCGCACTATCCGTTTCCGTTTGATACTGCAGACCAAATGCTAAAAATGTCAGCCGAGAGTGGTAAGGCAATTTGGCAAATGAAACAAGAAAATGAGTTACGCAACATGTCAGAACCCGAGCTTAATACTAAGCTCGATATAATTTGGAGTGCAATGAAAGCCTGTGTCGAAAGCGGCTTGGCGACAGAGGGTGTATTGCCAGGTGGTCTTAATATAAAGAGACGTGCTAAGCTACTTAATCATCAACTTCAAAACGATTCGGGAGATGCAACTGTTAATGATTGGCTATGCGCCTATGCAATGGCTGTTAATGAAGAAAATGCAGCGGGGCATATGGTGGTGACCGCACCAACCAATGGCGCTGCCGGTGTTGTACCAGCTGTACTGTATTACTACTACAAACACAAATCAGCAAATATTGAGCAAATTCGCCAATACCTGCTTACAACTGCCGCCATAGGCGCCCTGATTAAATACAACAGCTCAATTTCAGGTGCTGAAGTCGGCTGTCAGGGTGAAGTGGGGTCTGCCTCAGCAATGGCTGCAGCAGGCTTAACCGCTGTACGAGGCGGCACAACAGTGCAAATCGAAAATGCCGCTGAGATGGCACTTGAACACCATTTAGGTATGACTTGTGACCCAATCAAGGGCCTCGTCCAAGCACCTTGTATTGAGCGCAACGGATTTGGCGCTGTTAAAGCTTACACAGCAAGCTCAATTTCCTTAAGAGAAAGTGGCATACACATAGTTTCTCTTGATCAATGCGTTGCAGCTATGAAAAAAACAGGCCTAGATATGTCGCATAAATACAAAGAGACTTCTTTAGGTGGGCTTGCTGTCAGCTTTATAGAGTGCTAAGTGTTTGCACTTAACGCTTAGCATTGCCACTCTTATTAAATCCAAGAAAAAATGAATACAATCAGTCGCACAATAACCAATCCTTGGCGCGTTAAGCTGAAACCGTTCGAAAAGCATGGGTTGGCAATTCCTAAGATAAGCTGGCATGATATTAGCTTAGATAAAGAAACAGGTTTTGGCGCCTTCATACTCAGTATGCTTCCTGGTGCAAAATCTGCAAGCCATAAACGCCTTGGGTTTGAGGAAATATATATCTTGGAAGGGGGGCTAATCGATGCAGATGGTACTGTGCTTCAAAAAGGTGAGTTTATCACTTTCGAACCGGGCAGTATCGATAGCACCTATACATCTAAGGGATGTTTGTTATTGGTAATTGCAAGGGAATCAAGCCCAACACACTGACCCCCCTCTCTTAAGCATTAAATCGCCTGAATTTTCTCCAATAAAGCAGCACTGACCCCAACACCATTTGCTTCATGCGCCTCTCTTGCAGTTACGCGCCCTGAACCGGGCAAGTGCGCACCTTCTTGAGCAACAATAGAGCTGGTCAGTGTTTGAATTCGATCAGCAAATACATCTGGCGAGAAAACATCTGGTGAAGCTGCAAAAAAGAATTGGCCTGTTCTAGGTGGGCCGCCTGCTGTACCTGCAAAAGGACTTGCGTCCTGAGAAAGCGTGGCACCAGACATAACGGCAGCAAAGATCTCAACCAACAATCCCGCGCCAAAGCCCTTATAACCACCTACTGGCGCCATAGAGCCTTTCATAGCAGCATCAGCATCTGTAGTAGGCTTGCCGTCAGGGTCATATGCCCAACCTTCAGGAATCGACTTGCCGGCCTGAGCATGCATTTTAATTTCACTTTTTGCAACCACACTTGCAGACTGGTCAAGAACAAAAGCAACACCGCCTTTGCCGTCCGGCACGGCGACAGAAAAAGGGTTGGTACCAATAATGGACTTGTTGCCACCAACTGGCATAATCGAAGCTGGCGCATTGGTAAAACCAAGACCAGTCATACCTGCTTGCGCAATACGCTCAGTATGAAAACCAAGTACGCCACAATTGTAGGAGTTTCTGACAGACATAGCTGCACAACCATTTTTCTTGGCGCTCTCAATAAGCAAGTCAAAGCCGGCATCAATTGCGGGATGAGCAAAGCCACTGTCAGCATCGACAACAATTGCACTGGCTGCATCATTATTAACAGTCACTTCGGCATTCTGGCTCACTTTTCCGCAAGTTA
>DUCF01000015.1:5064-6749 GCA_012959965.1 Candidatus Thioglobus sp.
TCGCAATAAATTGGCACATAAACTAAGCCATGGCTGGCAATACCATCCATTTCAGCAGCCGCAACACCTTTTGCCAGTGCGCTGGCTGCAGTTTCACTAGCACCTGAATTCATCAGCGCTTTTATTGCCACCTGTTCAATTTCTTCTCTATTTAAAAATGTTGTACTCATGAAATAACTCCTTAATCGAATCTAAAATGGTTTTTGTAAAGGTCTCTATTAATCTGTATCTACCAAACCTGCGCCTGCGCCTGAAGCGCGAGACTCTGCTGTTGACTTCACCAAACAACGAGCGAAATAAGCGTAAATTGCGCCCCAATGCTCGTGTACTGCAACGCCTGTTTGCAGGGTTTTGTTCTTTTCTATTAAGGCATCAAACTTCCGCACCTCGCCCTCTATTGAGGGGCCTACTTTATCCAGCAAGCTCACTGTCATCGTTGCGCCTTTGCTAAGTTCGATTGCAGTTGCATTGCCACTGATGACTTGCCATTGACCCTTGCCGAAAAAACTCACTTGGAAGCTTGCGCCAGACTCATCACGCCAGCGCACTTGCCAACCCTTAACTTGATTGGCACCTAGCACTGCAACCAATAACAGTGGCGAGTCAACATTAGCAATTGTCAACTCTAGTCCTTTCTCACCCTTAATCCAGTCAAGCGCGCTGACTGAGGCCTGTAGGGCAGATAAATACTCAGGGCCAGAATGACTAAAATTGCAATGACTGTACTCAATATCTAAAGAGCTTTTCCTTGTATCAAGACTATCAAGAGCCACAATACTACACAAACACGGGTCAAAACCATTCTCTGCCAGCCAGATATTGCTTTTGGCAAAATCTTCAGATACACCGATAGGTGCATTAACACCAAAACCAGCACGGGTAAATATAAATAAGATTTCGTTAAGTGAAATTGTAAGTTGAGGTGCAGCCATTACATCACCTGCTTAGGTTTGATTGGAAAAGCCCAGGCATCATGATCGGCATCCAATAGCTGGTGAGGCATTGGTGCACCTTGGTACATCGAAATTCTTGTCCATAAATCGGACTTTGGATCAAACTTGGAAGCGCCAAAAAATGCCAATTTAAAACGCAGTAAATCTAGCGGCCTCATGGCTTCATCCAGTAAATTATCCTGAACTTCGGCATAAGGCCTTAGTGCTGTATTTTGAATACGGCGAATAATATGTCTAAACTCTGGGTACTGCAAGGCAAACTCACCGACCGTCATTGCATCCGCTGCTGTCTTTAATTGCTCATTAAGATCATCGGCATCTCTACCAATGGCCAGCGGCATTGCTTGATCAACACCCTCATCAGTGTCAGTTGAGCCAAAACGTGGCTCCAACTTGTCCTCTGAGTAATACCAAAAATGGTGTTGTGACTCAGCAAGTGAAAAATCAATGCTGGTTGCCCATGCGTAATAATCTTTAACGATTGTTTTTAATCTTGCGAGCGACATCTCGGCTTCAAATTGCGGCACAGTCATTGAAAACATGGTGTCAGCCAAATCATCTACCAACACTCCGTGCGGTTCAATAACAAGCGAAACCACCATTTCTTGGCATTCCAGCGAAAAATTATCTTCAGCAAACAGATAGACGCCGTTCCAAGGGTAAGGTTTAACAAGATTGCTCTCATCGTCACACCAGTTGGACAGCTCAGAAACCTCGCCTTCCAGTTGCTCA
>DUCF01000016.1:0-6271 GCA_012959965.1 Candidatus Thioglobus sp.
CTTTCATCAACCAACTGGCTGTCGCTACTGGCGCGAATAATGGGGTCTAGGACAATACTTAATTGCGGCTTTTCACTAAGACAGTATGCAATGGTTTTGATTTGCTCAGTAGAGCCAAGCAAGCCAATTTTGACAACTTGAAAATCGATATCGGAGACAACTGCCCTGTATTGCGCTTCGATTAATTCACAATCAACAGTTTCAAGTTGTGTCACTTCGCAAGTATTTTGCGCAGTGAGCACAGTAACAATCGGCAGCGTTGTTATTCCAAATTGATTAATCGCCTCAATATCGGCACTGATGCCAGCGCCACCGCTAGGATCAAGGCCCGAAAAAATTAAAACACTTTCTGAAAAAGATTCGCGCACTGCCTAGCGCAACTCTTTCTCAATCAAGTAATCCACCACCTTAAAAATACCTACGATACTGCCTGCATGCATTGCATCAACCCAATATTTTCCATTTACAACTAATGTTGGCACACCTCTCGACTGATATTTACGCGTATCGGCTATTGCCTTTCTAACATTGCTTTCCACTGAAAATGATGTAAAAATCGTATTCGCCTTATCTCTATCAACGCCATTATCACTCAACCAATTGACAAACTCCTCTTGAGAATTAAACTTAATATCATGTTTGTGAATAGCATCAAATAAAGGCGTATGCAATCTATCAAGCTCCCCTAAGTCCTTTAAAACATAAAAGAAAATAGCGCCGTTTACCCAGCCATCTCCAAGCACCGAGGGTTGGCGTACAAATACCGCCTCATCGGTAAGAGTTGCTTCCATCGCATGAATATAAGGCTCTAAATTGTAGCAGTGGCCACAGTAATACCAAAATAGCTCCCGAACCTCAACCTTATCACCGGTTTGAGTATCAACAGGCTTGTCTATCACGACATAATGTTCGCCAGCGACGTATTCTTGGATTTCGTGCTCATGAGACTCATCGTGGGCATGTTCCTCTGTTACTTCAGTTTTTACAATTTCTGTTTTTTGCGCAGACTCACTTTGATCGACAACTTTCTCATCAATTTGTGCAATTTGAGTACTGCTATTTGCAGTAAGGGCGATCTCATCCTTTCCCTGCTCAGAAAGCAAGTAATAGCCAAGTGCGGCAACAACAATGACAAGAACTAATATAGCTGGTAATTTTTTCATGGTTAATAATTATTTAAATAGTTTGTCGATATTATACTGACTCAAGACAAAGTCTCGACTCGATTGAAACTCTCGCCAAAGCTCTTGATAGGTTTGCCCTTCAATTGGATGTCGCTTACTTGCATTCAGCTCTGCCAATGGGGCCAAAACATAACCATACTTGAGAATATCGGCGCGTGGCAAATTCAATGAAGTCTCTATAACATCATCATAAAGCACCAAATCAAGGTCAATCATTCGTGCAGAAAATTTAGTTAAATTTCGGTCTCTTCCTAAATCATCCTCGATCTTTTTTAAAGCCGCCCTCGTCTCATGGGTCGATTTGTCGGTGCTGGCGTTGATGCCAATATTGTAAAAATCGTTGCCCTCGAAACCCTCGGCAGGGCTTTCATACAAAGAAGAAATAACAATATTTGAAAATTCTTGCTCTAAGGCTTTAAGTGCGAGCGTGAGTTTTAAGGCTCTATCTTCATTTGAGCCAATATTAATATGAACGTCACTCATTAAGACTTCGTTCGTTCAATAATAACGCCAACACCTACAGCACCAGTGACTGCTTCACCTTTGTTCAATTTTAGCTTGACCCACTTCACACCAAATTCATTGATAATGATTCGACAAACTTCCTCAGCCAGAGTTTCCACCAGTTGAAATTCACTGCCCCTGACATAATCACAAAGACGATCGCAAACAGCATGGTAGTTAACCGCCTGATCAATATTATCGGTATTGGCTGCAGCGCCATTGTTGGAAGACATCTCAATGTCAAAAACAATGTCTTGACGAATTTCACGCTCCCAGTCGTAAATACCAATGACTGTATCAATCTTAAGGCCCTGTATAAATACAATATCCATTGCTGACATTATCGAATAACAAAGACCACATGATACCTTTGAGCAAAGTTTTTAACGTTACAAATACGCCATAGATTGATATAATTTAGCACTGGCTCTGAATATTTTTTGTCTCAAAGTCATTACTTAAGGAGAAGGACTTGGTTTTTTACCCATTGCTCATTGCGGCTTATTTGATTGGTTCGATTTCATCCGCCATTCTCATTTGTAAAGCATTAGGGCTGCCAGATCCACGTACGCAAGGCTCAAACAATCCTGGCGCCACCAACGTGCGTCGAATGGCTGGCAATAAAACGGCAGCTTTGGTCCTCTTGTGTGATTTGTTAAAAGGCTTTTTGCCGGTATTCTTGGCAACTTTTTTAGAACTGAGTTTGTTTGAAGTCTCTTTGATTGGTCTCGGTGCATTCCTCGGCCACATCTACCCTGTGTTTTTCGGATTCAAGGGTGGCAAAGGAGTGGCGACTTATGTTGGCATACTGCTCGCTTGCAGCACGCTCGTTGGACTGGCTTTTATATTTATTTGGCTATTTATCGCCAAGGTGTTAAAAATATCATCACTCTCAGCTTTAGTGGCAACCGCTATTTCACCTGTTTATTTCTACCTGTCGAAAGATGATATTGGTTCAGCAGTAGTTATTACGCTTATTTGTTTATTGATTTTTTATACACACCGCAGCAATATCAAAAGACTAATCAGTGGCGAAGAAGACGGTATTAAGTCTTAGTATTAACGCCTTTTTTTAGCAAATAAAGAGCCACTGCAGCCAACAATGCAATCATCGCCAGTGGCACCAAAAATGCCAAATACAGCTCGGTAGATCCAACACCCAACATTCCCAATCTAAAGCCATCCATCATATAAAAAATCGGATTAAAAGCCGATAGAGAGCGCCAAAAGCTTGGCAGGATATCGATGCTATAAAACATGCCACCCAAATAGGTCAAAGGCAACAGTACGAAGGTTGGCACAATGGATATATCATCGAAAGATTTAGCAAAAATAGCATTAATAAAGCCCGCTAAGGCAAACATCACCGAAGTCAGCAAAAACGACACAGCAAGAATGCCATAGCTGTAAACACCGAGCTCAACAAAAAATGAAATGGCGAAAGTAACCGCTATCCCTACACACAGCCCTCGAGTCACACCGCCCGAAACAAAGCCTAACAAAATAACCCAATTAGGCACGGGTGACACCAACAATTCTTCAAAACTATGATTGTATTTTGTCAAGAAAAACGAGGAGACCGTATTGGCGTAAGACTGCATGATCACGGTCATTAAAATAATACCGGGGACAATAAAATGCAAATAATCAATACCTTGCATATGACCAATTCTCTCGCCCATTAATCCGCCAAAAATAAGGAGGTACAGCGAAGTAGTCACTACCGGTGGCACAATGGTTTGCACCCAAATACGTGCAAAGCGAAGGATCTCTTTAACAACAATGGTTTGATAAGCAATCCACATAACTAACTCTCCTTACTGGTCAGTGATAAAAACAAGTTTTCTAGGCGGTTTTGAGCGGAACGAATATGGGCCACGGTAATATTCTTTAACAACAACTTAGTAATCACGTCCGAAATACTCATGGATTCTGGCAGGGTTATTTGCAAAGTATGTTCGTCCAAGACTTCACACTCGCAGCGCCTGATTTTTATATTCTCAGACAGGCTCTCGACGCACTCCAGTATCAATATTTGATGCTTGGCTTTTTTGAGAAGATCTTTCATGCTGGATTGCACCACGATCCTGCCTTCATTGAGGATGGCGATATTTCGACACATGGATTCGGCTTCTTCTAGATAATGGGTTGTTAAGATGATAGTCAAACCCTCTTCGTTAAGTTGCTTCAAGAAGCGCCACATAGAGCGGCGAATCTCAACATCAACACCCGCCGTTGGCTCGTCCAGGATAAGAATTTCTGGACTGTGCATCAACGCACGCGCCAACATCAGCCGACGCTTCATACCGCCAGACAATGATTGTGGTACCTCTAGACGGCGATCCCAGAGATTTATTTTTTTAAGTAAATCTTCAGCGCGAACTCTAGCCTCTTTACGATTAATACCAAAGTAGCCCGCTTGATTGATGAGTATTTCGATATTGGGTTCGTGAGGATTAAAATTAAACTCTTGCGGCATCAGGCCAATTTTGCGTTTAACGTCATTGATGTGTTTCTGTTGATCAAGACCATCAATCTCAACAGAGCCGGCACTGGACTTAATTAAACCACAAATAATGCCAATGGCTGTTGTTTTGCCGGCACCATTAGAGCCTAACAAGGCAAAAAAATCACCTTTTTCAACTTTTAAATCAACCGCTTTGAGCGCCTCAAAACCGTTCGAATACGTTTTACTTAATGCGCTGGTGGAAAGGGCAAGTGCCATAAATATTTTACCTCTCAAATAAAAAAATTAACTCTCAGGAAAAGTTGCTGGGGTGGGCGTTCCACACAATCAACATGCCACCTAAATATGCGAAATGATTTTAACATTTATCAACATTTTTGGGTTAATTTTGCGATAATTACCTCCTTGAAATCATAAGCTATTTTTACTAAAGTAAATGTCAACGACAAAAAATGTTACTTTGCCAGATATTGGCGACTTCGATCAAGTTGAAGTTATAGAGGTGTTAGTATCCATTGGTGATATTGTTAAAGAAAACGACAGTATCATCACCCTGGAAAACGACAAAGCGACAATGGAGATCCCAGCGCCCTTCTCTGGCAAGATAAAATCCATTGAAGTTAAGATTGGAGAGAAAATAACCAGAGGCGACTTAATTGCCACCTTTGAAAGCACTGAGACCAATCACGGTGAAGAAACACAACCAAGCGCTGAACAGATAGAGCCAGACGCCGAGTCAAGCGCAAAAAAGGATAGTAAGCCAAAGGCAGCTGACGACGTTGAGGTTGTCGATAAAACAATTTCCGTTGAAACCTCACCAGAATCGCACGCCTCCCCATCGATTAGAAAGTTAGCGCGCGAATTAGGCGTTACCTTGTCCAACATCAAGGGCAGCGGTCAAAAAGGCCGTATTTTAGGGTCCGATCTCAAGAACTACGTTAAGCAAATTGTCACTGGCAGTGGGCCGATTGAGGGTGATGTAGAAGTTGTGCCACTTTCAAGAATTAAAAAACTTTCGGGTAAACATTTAGCAAAGTGCTGGAGCGAGATACCCCATGTCACTCAATTTGACGAAGTCAATATTGAGCAAATGGAAGAATTCCGAGCGCACCAAAAAGCCAGAGATATTAAATTATCACCACTGGTTTTTATTATGAAAGCCGTTGTTCAGGTACTCAAACAGCACCCTCACTTTAATGCCTCATTGGATGAATCAGGTGAGAATCTTTTAGTAAAACAATACCACAACCTAGGTATAGCAATGGATACGCCTGACGGCTTAATTGTGCCGGTTATTCGCGATGTAGGCAAAAAATCTCTCATTGAGCTTGCCGACGAACTTGCGGAAATATCCACCAGAGCAAGAGAAAGTGGTCTCAATAAGGCTGAGATGCAAGGCGCCGGATTTACAATTTCAAGTCTTGGTGGTATTGGTGGTACACAATTCACCCCAATTATTAATTCGCCAGAAGTGGCTATTCTTGGCGTTTCTAGAGCACAAATTAAGCCTGTTTGGAATGGAAACGAGTTTGTACCCACAGCAACATTACCCCTAGCCCTTTCTTACGATCATCGAGTGATCGATGGCGTTCAAGGTGCTAAATTTATGGCGGACCTAAACCAAGTTCTGAAAAATATTATGGAGATATTGTTATGATCAAAACACAAGTTTTAGTCATTGGATCTGGCCCTGGTGGCTATACGGCGGCATTTCGTGCGGCCGACCTAGGTAAAGAAGTAACCCTAATTGAACGCCATGATAACTTAGGCGGCGTTTGTTTGAATGTGGGCTGTATCCCTTCAAAAGCATTACTGCACACTGCACAAGTGATCAACGAAGCCAAAACTGCCGACCATTTAGGTGTGCATTTCGAAGCGCCGTCAATTGATATTGATGGTGTCAGAAAAAACAAAGCAGACATCGTAGTCAAACTCACTGGCGGCATTCAAGCGCTGGCGAAAGCAAGAAAAGTGAATGTGGTCAATGGTTATGCCAAATTTCTTTCGTCAAACCAAGTGGTCATTGAAGGCAGTGACGAAATCATTGAGTTCGAAGATTGTATTATTGCAGCTGGCTCACGCGTTACCAAAATACCCTTGTTTCCATTCGACGACG
>DUCF01000016.1:6293-6576 GCA_012959965.1 Candidatus Thioglobus sp.
ACTGACGCTTTGGAGCTTGGCGATATTCCAAAAAGACTACTGGTCGTGGGTGGTGGGATTATTGGTCTTGAAATGGCGACCGTTTATGAGGCGCTTGGCAGTGAGATTACCATTGTAGAATTGGCGGAGCAGCTTATTCCTAGCGCCGACAAAGACATTGTTAGCCCATTATTCAAACGCATTAAGAAAAGCTATGCGAACATTTACCTCAACACTAAAGTGACCAATATGAAGGCGCTCAAAAAAGGCATTAAAGTTTCCTTTGAAGGTAAGAGTGCACCCG